>NZ_BCBI01000040.1:0-56477 GCF_001320565.1 Pseudomonas sp. NBRC 111132 | reverse complement strand
GCGCCGTGGTCGGCCCGACTGGCGCGTTCAGCATCAACCTCAACCCACCGCAGGTAGATGGTGAAGTACTGCAGGCCACTGCCACCGATGCCGCTGGTAACACCTCTGTGGCCAGTTCGGTCACCGCGCCGGACATCGACGGCGGTGATACCACGCCACCAGATGCCCCATCCAACCTGGTCATCGGCCTGGCCGGCAGCCAACTCAGTGGTCGCGGCGAAGCCGGCACCACCGTCCAGGTGCGAGACGCCGCAGGCAACATCATCGCGACCGGCACCGTCGGCCCGGATGGCACCTTTACCGTCACCCTGGACCCTGCCGTCATTGACGGCAGTACCTTGCAGGTGACCCTCACCGATGCTGCTGGCAACGTGTCGCAACCTGGCTCGGTCACCTCGGCCGACCTGCTGCCGCCCGCACAACCGACAGACTTGGCCCTGGCCGACGGCGTGACCTTCACCGGGCGCGGTGAGCCCGGCGCCACTGTGCAAGTGCGCGACGCTGCAGGTACGGTCATCGGCACGGGTATCGTCGGTGCCGACGGCCTGTTCAGCCTCACCCTGTCGCCTGCCCAAGCCAACGGCGAAGCGCTCGACGTGCGCCTGGTGGATGCCACCGGCAACACCTCGGCCCCGCTGCAGTTCGATGCCCCCGACATCACCCCGCCCGATGCTGTCAGCAATATTCTGGTTGGCCCGGGTGGCGCGGCGCTCAGTGGGCGTGGCGAACCGGGTGCCACCGTCGAAGTGCGCGATGCCAACGGCAACGTGATCGGCACGGGTGTGGTCGGTGCCAACGGCACCTTCCTGATCGACCTCAACCCAGCCGCGCAGCCGGGTGAACACCTGAGCCTGGTGCAAACCGACCCGAGCGGCAACGAATCCGTGGCCCTGGAGTACGACGTTCCGCTGACCACCGCCCCCGATAGCCCGAGCAACCTGGCCATCGATGCCGACGGCACAACGCTCACCGGTACCGCGCCGGCTGGCAGCCGCGTGGAAGTGCATGATGCCAACGGCACGCTGATCGGCAGCGCTATCGCCAATGCCGATGGCAGTTTCAGCATCGAACTGAATCCGGCCCAAGCCAATGGCGAACTGCTGGACGTGGTCGCCATCGATGGCAGCGGCCTTTCGTCGCTGCCAGCGCAGGTCACCGCACCGGACATCACTGCGCCAGCTGCACCAACCGAACTGACAGTCAATGCCAACGGTACTGTGGTTACCGGCCGCGCCGAACCGGGCAGCACCGTGCGTATCCTGGCAGCCGATGGCACTGAACTGGGCACCGCCGTGGTCGGCCCGACCGGCGTGTTCAGCATCAACCTGACCCCGCCACAAGTAGACGGCGAAGTGCTGCAAGCGACCGCCACCGATGCCGCTGGTAACACCTCTGTGGCCAGTTCGGTCACTGCGCCGGACATCGACGGCGGTGATACCACGCCACCGGATACCCCATCCAACCTGGTCGTCGGCCTGGCCGGCAGCCAACTCAGTGGTCGCGGCGAAGCCGGGACCACTGTCCAGGTGCGAGACGCCGAAGGCAACATCATCGCGACCGGCACCGTCGGCCCGGATGGCACCTTTACCGTCACCCTGGACCCTGCCGTCATTGACGGCAGTACCTTGCAGGTGACCCTCACCGATGCTGCTGGCAACGTGTCGCAACCGGGCTCGGTCACCTCAGCCGACCTGCTGCCGCCCGCACAACCGACAGACTTGGCCCTGGCCGACGGCGTGACCTTCACCGGTCGCGGCGAGCCGGGCGCCACTGTGCAAGTGCGCGATGCTGCAGGTACGGTCATCGGCACGGGTATCGTCGGTGCTGACGGCCTGTTCAGCCTCACCCTGTCGCCTGCTCAAGCCAACGGCGAAGCGCTCGACGTACGCCTGGTGGATGCCGCCGGCAACACCTCGGCCCCGCTGCAATTCGATGCGCCGGACATCACCCCGCCAGCGATCGTCAGCAATATCGTGGTCGGCGGTGACGGCCTGGCCCTGAGTGGTCGCGGCGAAGCCGGCGCCACCGTGGAGGTGCGCGATGCCAATGGCACCTTGCTCGGCAGCGGCGTGGTCACGGCCAATGGCACCTTCCTCGTCGACCTTTCACCCGCCGTGCAGCCAGGCGAGCAACTGAGCCTGGTACAGACCGACCCAAGCGGCAATGCCTCTGCGCCACTGCAGTTCGAAGTGCCGGTCACCACTGCACCTGCCAGCCCCACCGACCTGGTGTTCGCCGAGGACGGCAGCAGTATCAGCGGTACGGCACCTGCCGGCAGCCGTGTGGAAGTGCATGATGCCAACGGCACGCTGATTGGCAGTGTGATAGCGGGCCCCGATGGCAGCTTCACCGTCACCCTCGCCCCAGCCCAGGCCAATGGCGAACTGCTGGATGTGCTGGCCATCGATGGCAACGGCGCTGCGTCGCTGCCGGTGCAAGTCACCGCGCCAGACATCACCCCACCGGTTACCCCGAGCGAACTGGTGATCAATGCCGACGGCAGCGTGGTCACTGGCCGCGCCGAGCCGGGCAGCACCGTACGCGTGCTGGCCGCCGACGGCACCACCGTGCTGGGTAGCGTGGTCGTTGGCGCTACCGGCAGCTTCAGCATCACCCTCGACCCGCCACAGGTAAACGGCGAGGTGCTGCAAGTCACTGCTACCGATGCGGCGGGCAATGCTTCCACCGCTGGCAGCCTTACCGCGCCAGATATCGACGGCGGCGACACCACCCCACCGGATGCCCCGACCAACCTGGTGATCAACGCTGCCGGCAACCAGCTGAGCGGTCGTGGCGAAGCCGGTGCCAGCGTTCAGGTGCGCGATGGCGCTGGCACCGTAGTGGCCACGGGCACGGTCAACCCGGATGGCACTTTCGCCATCACGTTGAGCCCAGCCATCACCGACGGCAGTACCCTGCAAGTCACCCTGACCGACGCTGCCGGTAATGTCTCGCAACCCGGCGCTGTCGCCGCGCCAGACCTGCAGGCCCCGGCGCAGCCAACCGAGTTGGCCCTGGCCGATGGTGTCACCTTCACCGGCCGTGGCGAGCCCGGCGCCACCGTGCAGGTGCGCAATGCCGCCGGCAGCCTGATCGGCACTGGCCTGGTCAACGAGGACGGCACTTTCACCGTCACCTTGTTCCCGGCCCAGGCCAATGGTGAAGCACTGGACATTCGCGTGGTGGACGCCGCTGGCAACAGCTCGACGCCGCTGGCGTTCACCGCACCGGACATTACCCCGCCAGCCGCCGTCAGCAATATCGTGGTCGGCGCCGATGGCCTGGTGCTCAGTGGCCGTGGCGAGGCAGGTGCCACCGTACAAGTACGTGACGCCAACGGCACTGTCATCGGTACCGCCACCGTTGGTGCCAACGGCACCTTCCTGATCGACCTCGACCCCGCCGCGCAGCCGGGCGCTCAGTTGAGCCTGGTGCAGACCGATGCCAGCGGCAACGCCTCCGTGGCCCTGCAATATGAAGTGCCGGTAACCACCGCGCCAGCCAGCCCAGGCGACCTGGTTGTGGCTGCGAACGGCAGCAGCATCACCGGTACAGCGCCGGTGGGCAGCCGGGTGGAAGTACACGATGCCAACGGCACGCTGGTCGGCAGTGTGGTGGTGGGTGCTGGTGGCACCTTCACCGTCATCCTCAACCCGGCACAGGCCAACGGCGAGCTGCTGGATGTGGTGGCCATCGACGGCAGCGGCGCTTCGTCGCTGCCAGTGCAAGTCACCGCGCCAGACATCACCCCACCGGTTACCCCGAGCGAACTGGTGATCAGTGCCAACGGCAGCGTGGTCACCGGCCGCGCCGAAGTGGGCAGCACCGTGCGCGTGCTGGCCGCCGATGGCACCACTGTGCTGGGTAGCGTGGTGGTGGGCGCCACCGGCAGTTTCAGTATCACCCTCGACCCACCACAGGTGAATGGTGAGGCGCTGCAAGTCACCGCCACCGACGCAGCCGGCAATGCCTCCACCGCCGGCAACATCACCGCGCCGGACATCGACGGTGGCGATACCACGCCACCAGATGCCGCCACCAACCTGGTAGTCGGGCTGGCCGGCGCCCAGCTCAATGGCCGTGGCGAGGCCGGTGCCAGCGTGCAAGTGCGCGATGCCCAGGGCACTGTACTGGCCAGCGGCACGGTTAACCCCGACGGCACCTTCCAGATCACCCTCAACCCACCGGTGAAGGATGGCAGCACCCTGCAAGTGGTGCTGACCGACGCCGCTGGCAATGCCTCCACACCGGCTACGGTGGTTACCCCAGACCTGCAGGCCCCGGCCCAGCCGACCGGCCTGGCCTTGGCCGACGGTGTGACCCTGAGCGGCAGCGGCGAGCCAGGCGCGACCGTGCAGGTACGCGATGCCTCGGGCAACCTGCTCGGTACCGGCCTGGTCAACGAGAATGGCAGCTTCAGCGTCACCCTGTCGCCGGCCCAAGCCAATGGCGAAGTGCTCGACGTCCGCCTGGTCGATGCCGCTGGCAACGTTTCTTCCCCACTGCAGTTCGACGCCCCGGACATCACCGCGCCCGCCGTGGTCAGCAACATCGTGGTCGGTGCCGACGGCCTGACCCTGAGTGGTCGCGGCGAAGCCGGTGCCAGCGTGGAGATACGCGATGCCAATGGCACGCTGATCGGTAGCGGCACCGTGACTGCGAACGGCACCTTCCTGATTGGCCTCGACCCGGCAGCGCTGCCGGGTGAACGCCTGAGCCTGGTGCAGACCGACCCGAGCGGCAACGCTTCCCAGGCCCTGACCTACGACGTGCCACTGGTGGTCACGCCGACCAGCCCAAGTGAACTGGTGGTGGCCGCTGACGGCGGCAGCATCAGCGGCGCTGCCCCGGCTGGCAGCCGCGTGGAAGTGCACGACGCCAACGGCACGCTGGTTGGCAGCATCGTGGTCGGTGCCGAGGGCACCTTCACCGTGGTGCTCACGCCGGCCCAGGCCAATGGCGAGTTGCTGGACGTCGTGGCCATCGACAACAACGGCACCTCGTCGCTGCCGGTGCAGGTCACCGCACCCGACATCACGCCACCTGTAGCGCCGAGCGACCTGGCAATCAATGGCGACGGTACCGTCGTCAGCGGCCGCGCAGAAGCCGGCAGCACCGTGCGTGTGTTGGCCGCCGATGGCACTACTGTGCTGGGCAGCGTCGTGGTGGGGGCCAGTGGCGCCTTCAACATCGGCCTCACACCGCCACAAGTGGCGGGCGAACAATTGCAAGTGACCGCCACCGACACCGCAGGCAATGCCTCCACGGCCGGCACAGTCACCGCGCCGATCGTGGACAATGGCGGCGACACCACGCCACCGGCGCCGGCCACCGACTTGGCCATCAGCAACGATGGCCGCACGGTCTCCGGCCGTGGCGAAGTGGGTGCCACTGTAGAAGTGCGCAACGATCAGGGCCAAGTGCTGGCAAGCGGCACCGTTCAGCCCGATGGCAGCTTCAACGTGCAACTGCCAAGCCCGGTGGTGGATGGCTCGGCCCTGCAGGTGACCCTGACCGATGCCGCCGGCAACGTCTCCACGCCCAGCCCGCTGACAGCGCCAGACCAGGTGGCACCACTGCAACCGACCGGCCTGGTGCTGACCAATGGCGACAGCCTCGCCGGCATTGCCGAAGGGGGCGCAAGGGTGGAGGTGAAAGATGCCTCGGGCAACCTGATCGGCAGCGTCATCGTCGCACCGGATGGCAGTTTCAGCCTGACCCTCGACCCGCCACAGGCCAATGGCGAAACCCTGTCCATCACCGTGACCGACGCAGCAGGCAACACCTCGGTGCCGCTGAGCTACGTGGCCCCGGACATGACCGCACCGACGATCGTCACCGAGGTGGTGGCAGGTGATGGCAGCCTAACCGTGTCTGGCCGTGGCGAACCCGGTGCCACGGTGGAGGTACGGGATACACAGGGCGCCGCCCTTGGTAGCGGGATTGTCGGGCCAAACGGTACCTTCGTGGTCGATCTGGATGTACGACTGACCGCAGGCCAAACCATCGTCCTGGTGCAAACCGATGCCGCCGGCAATATCTCGGTGGGTGTCAGTGTGATCGTTACCGATACACCGCGGCCCGAAAGCCCGAGCGACGTGGTGGTGGCCGCTGATGGCTCCAGCGTTTCCGGTACCGCACCGGCAGGTACGCAGGTGCAGGTGCGTGACGCGCAGGGCAATGTGCTGGGCAGCGTCCAGGCCGGCCCGGATGGCAGTTTCACCATCGGCCTGACCCCAGCCCAGGCCAACGGCGAGGCTCTGGCTGTCGTGGCGGTCGATGGCGCTGGCAACAGCTCGCTGCCTACCCCGATCACCGCCCCCGACATCACCCCGCCCAATGAGGCCAGCGAACTGCAACTGAGCGCCGATGGCGGCCTGCTCACCGGCCGTGGCGAACCGGGCACCACCGTGCAGGTCATCAGCGCCGACGGTACCGTGCTGGGCAACGCCCAGGTCGGTGCCGATGGCGTGATCAGCGTGGTCCTGACCCCGCCGCAGACCGACGGCCAGGAGCTGGACGTGGTACTGCGCGACGCTGCCGGCAACAGCTCGACCGCCACCATCGTCGCGCCCGACACCGATGGCCCGCTGCAACCCTCGGGGCTGGCCATCGATACCGCTGGCCTTCACCTCACCGGCCAAGGTCAAAGCGGTTCCATCGTCACCGTGCGCGACGCCAACGGCAACGTGCTCGGCACCGCCACCGTGGGCGGCGACGGCCGCTTCGACGTCACCCTCAATGCAGCACAGCGCAATGGCGAAAGCCTGACTGTCGAAGCCACCGACACCCAGGGCAATAGCGCCGGGCCGGTGAACTTCACCGCACCGGACTCAACCCCACCGCAAGTGGTCACCAGCCCTGCCATCGACGGCACCGGCACCACGGTCACCGGCAACGGCGAACCGGGCGCCACCGTTACCGTGCGCGGGCCAGATGGCAGCGTACTGGGCAGCACGCTGGTCGGCGCTGGTGGCGCGTTCGAAATCACCCTCGACACGCCGCAGACCAACGGCCAGGCACTGACCGTGGAGCAACGCGACGCAGCCGGCAACCTTTCGGCGGCGGTCGACTTGGCGGCACCGGATACCCAGGCTCCCGATATACCCACCGGCCTTATCCTGGCTAGCGACGGCAGCAGCCTGAGCGGCAGCGGCGAGCCAGGTGCACAGGTGACCGTAACCGGCACTGGCGGCGCAGTACTGGGCACCGCAACGGTCCAGCCCGATGGCACCTTCCAAGTGACAATCGACCCGCCGCAGCTCAACGGCCAGACGCTGTCTGTCACTCAAGCGGACAATACGGGCAACGGCTCACTCGCGGGCACCGTTACCGCGCCTGACCTCGAGGCGCCACTGCCGGCGCAAGGCCTGGGCCTTGACCCTACCGGCACACTGCTCAGCGGCCAAGGCGAAGCTGGCAGCACCGTAGAGGTACGCAACGCTGCAGGCGATTTGCTGGGTACCATCCAGGTGGGTGCAGGCGGCACATTCGAAGTGCCGCTTAGCCCCGCCCAGACCAACGGCGAAGTACTGTCCGTGGTGCTGATCGATGGCGGCGGCAATGCCTCGCCGTCGGCCAGTTTCACCGCTGACGACAGCACGGCGCCAAACGCACCGGCCGGGCTCACCATCACCCCAGGCGGCAATGCCATCCAGGGTACCGGTGAAGCAGGCGCCACGGTTGAAGTGCGGCTTACCGATGGCACGCTGGTAGGCACCATCGTGGTACCCGTAGGCGGAAGCTTCACAGTGCCACTGTCGCCCGCCCAGCTGGACGGCCAGGCCCTCAACGTGACCCTGACCGATGTGGCTGGCAATGTATCGCAGCCCGGCCAGATCAATGCACCGGACATCACGCCACCGGCACTGCCCACCGACGTGGCCGTCAGCGGCGATGGCACGGCTGTCACTGGTAACGCACCTGGCGCCACCTCGGTGACCGTGAGCGATGGGGCCGGCAATGTGGTTACCGTCGCGGTCAACCCGGACGGCAGTTTCAGCGTGCCGCTGAATACCCCGCAAAACAATGGCCAGACCGTGACCGTGGTGGTGACCGACGCCGCCGGTAACAGCTCGGCGCCGGTCCCTGTCACCGCCCCTGACACAACCAACCCGGAACCTGCGACCGGCCTCACCGTGAGCCCGGACGGCAGCACGGTCGGCGGCACCGCCGAGCCTGGCAGCACAGTGGAAATCCGCAACCCGGATGACACCGTGCGCGGTACGGCAACCGTGGGGCCGGACGGCACCTTCGTGGTAGAGGTCGACCCACCGCTGACGAC
The DNA here is from genome assembly GCF_001320565.1 of Pseudomonas sp. NBRC 111132. Classification (NCBI taxonomy): domain Bacteria; kingdom Pseudomonadati; phylum Pseudomonadota; class Gammaproteobacteria; order Pseudomonadales; family Pseudomonadaceae; genus Pseudomonas; species Pseudomonas sp. NBRC 111132. The sequence goes on along the minus strand of NZ_BCBI01000040.1, from coordinate 48,193 downwards.
AGGCGAAACGGTCGATGTGGTCGTGATCGACCCTACCGGCAACCAATCGCCCGAAGTATCGCTGGCTGGCCCGGCCGGTACCGAAGCGGCCACGCCGTCGGCCCTCTCCATCAGCGCCGACGGCTTCCTGCTGACCGGCCAGGGCACGGTCGGCTCGCTGATAACCGTGACCTCCGGGGGCGTCACCCTGGGCACCGCCACGGTCGGCAGCGACGGCACCTTCCGAGTGTTCTTCCAGAATGCCCAGCTCAATGCCCAGACCTTGCAAGTCAGTGCCAAGGTTACCGTCGATGGCCTGCCTTCGGTGCCAGCCATCATCGTGGCCAATGACACCACGGCACCGAACGCACCGACCCAGGTAAACCTCAACGCCACCGGCAGCACGCTGACCGGTCAGGGCGAAGTGGGCGCAACCGTGCGCGTGACAGACGCGCAAGGCACTTTGCTGGGGACTACCACCGTCGGCAGCAACGGCCTGTTCAGCATCAGTTTCTCGCCAGCTGTGGCCAATGGACAGAACCTGATCGTCACCCAGGCCGACGCTGCAGGTAACGTTTCGCTCGCGGCCACCCTACAGGCACCCGACCTGCAAGCACCGCTGGCGGCCAGCAACCTGAGCCTCAACAGCGCAGCCACCGTGCTCAGCGGCCAGGGCGAAGCCGGTGCCAGCGTTACCGTACGCGATGCCAGTGGTGCCATCCTGGCCACAGGCACGGTCAACCAGAGCGGCCAGTTCCAGATCACCCTGCCCAGCGCGCAGGTCACCGGCAGCCCGCTGCAAGTCACCCTCAGCGATGCTGCGGGCAACGTGTCCGGCCCGGCCAGCCTGGCCACGCCAGACCGCACGCCACCCGCGGCCATCAGTAACCCGCTGTTGAGCCAGGACGGCCGGCAGCTGTCCGGCAGCGGTGAAGTGGGCGCTACCGTGCAGGTACGCAACGCCGCCGGCACCGTGCTCGGAACCGCCACGGTGGGCGCCGACGGTCGCTTCACGGTGACCTTCGACACCCCGCAAACCAGCGGCCAGCCCATCGGCGTTACGCAAGTGGATGCCGCCGGCAACACTTCGCCAGCGATCAACGTGCCAACCCCGGACCTCACCCCGCCAGCGCCGCTGACCAACGTGGCGCTGAACAACAACGGCCTGACCCTGACTGGCCTGGGCGAAGCCGGCGCCACGGTCACCGTTCGCGGCCCGGACGGCACCATCATCGGCACCGGCCTGGTGGCAGCCAATGGCAGCTTTACCCTTACCCTCAACAGCGCCCAGCTCAACGCCCAGCACCTGAGCGTCACCCAGACCGACGCGGGCAACAACACCTCCACCCCCGTGGCCGTCACCGCGCCGGACTTCACCCCACCTGCGGCGCCGACAGCCCTGGCCCTGTCCGGTACCGGGCTGCAGCTGACCGGTAACGCCGAGGCCGGCAGCACCGTGACCGTGCGCGATGCCAGCGGCAATGTGCTGGGCACTGCGTTAGCCAGCAGCAACGGCACTTTCCAGGTCACCCTGAACAGCGCCCAGACCAATGGCCAGACCCTGCAAGTGACCGCCACTGACGCCGCCGGCAACGTGTCGACGGCCGCGCCTTACACCGCCGCCGATACCACGCCACCAGCAGCCGTGACCAACCTGGCGGTCTCCGCCAATGGCGTCACCCTGACAGGCAACGGCGAGGCAGGCGCAACGGTTACCGTACGGGCACCGGACGGTACCGTGCTGGGCAACGCCACGGTCGCGGCGGACGGTCACTTCAGCGTGACCTTGTCGCCGGCCGCGATCACGGGTGAAAGCCTCAGCGTGGTTCAAACCGATGCTGCACAGAACGTTTCCCCTGCGCAAAGCGTCACCGCGCCGGGCGTGCTGGCACCGGCCACACCGGACAACCTGGTACTGGCGGCCGACGGCCTGTCGGTGACCGGCACCGCCGCAGCGGGTAGCACGGTCAAGGTGTATGGCCCCAATGGCGTACTGCTGGGCAGCAGCCCGGTCGCCAACGACGGCACCTTCACTGTCAACCTGGGCAGTGCCCAGGCCAATGGCGAAGTGTTGCAAGTGAACGCCACCGGCAGTGACGGCGCAGTTTCGCTGCCGGCTACCTTGCAGGCGCCGGACACCACGGCGCCGCAACCACTGACCAACCTGGTGCTGTCCAACGACGGCCTGGTGCTCAGTGGCCACGGTGAGGCAGGCGCGACCGTTACCGTGATTGGCGAAGGCGGTATCGACCTGGGTACCGCCCTGGTCGACGCCAACGGCAACTTCAGCGTCAACCTGAGTGCTGCGCAGATCAACGGCGAACAGCTCAGCGCCAGCCAAGCCGATGTGGCCGGCAACGAGTCCAATAGCGTCAGCCTGACAGCCCCTGACCGCGTCGCGCCGGATGCTGCTGGCAACCTGGCTTTTGCCGGGGGTGGCAGCCTGCTCAATGGCACCGGCGAAGCGGGTGCGGCTGTGCGTGTTATCGCCGCCGATGGCACGGTGCTGGGCAATGCCACGGTGCGAGCCGATGGTACCTTCCAGGTCAACTTCACCTCGCCTCAAGCCAACGGCCAACAGGTGCAAGTGGTGCTGACGGACGCCGCTGGCAACCAGTCTGCCGCCAGCGCCATTACCGCCCCCGATACCACACCACCAACAGCACCCAGCGAACTGGCCGTTTCCGGTGATGGCGTCACCCTCACCGGGCGCGGCGAAGCTGGCGCGCTGGTAACCGTGACCAACCCGGCAGGCGAGGCCATTGGCAGTGCCACCGTCGATGCCAGCGGCCACTTCACCATCACGCTGAACCCTGCGCTGGGCAACGCCGAGCTGCTCAGCTTCACCCAGGCCGATGCGGCCGGCAACGTGTCGCCAGTGGCCACCCTGCAGACCCCGGACTTCACCCCACCGGCGCCGCTCACCCAAGTGGTGATCAATGCCGACGGCAGCGTGGTCAGCGGCCTGGGCGAAGCCGGTGCGACGGTGATCGTCAGCAACGCCGCGGGGGTCGTACTGGGCACGGGCACCGTGCTTGCCGACGGCAGCTTCCACGTCGAACTGTCTCCTGCACAAATCAACAATCAGACACTGTCGGTGCTGCAGGCCGACCCACCTGGCAACGTCAGCCTGCCGGTCAATGTGCAGGCGCCGGACCTTACGCCGCCTACCGCGGCAACCGAGCTGCGGCTCAATGCAGCGGGCGATGAACTGGGTGGTGTCGGCGAAGTGGGCGCCACGGTGCGCGTGTACGTCGGCACTACGCAGATCGGTACCGCCGTGGTGGCAGCCAATGGCACCTTCGTGGTCGAGCTGACGACAGCGCAGCTCAATGGCCAGGTTCTGCAAGTGACCCTGACCGATGCCGCCGGCAACGTCTCGCCAATCAGTTCGGTCACGGCGGTTGACACCACGCCACCGGCCACCGTGATTGCGTCCATCAACGACGGCGGCACACAAGTGGTGGGTACCGCTGAAGCCGGCACCCGTGTCACCGTGATCAACAACAATGGCGACCTGCTCGGCCAGGTGACGGTCGACCCGGACGGCACCTTCGTCCTTGACCTGAACCGCCCGCAAATCAACGGCGAGACACTGACCATCATCGCCCAGGACGCCACCGGCAACCCGTCGGCGCCACTGACAGTGACTGCGCCAGACCTGACGCCACCCGTGCAGCCGACCAACCTGCTGCTCAACCCTGCAGGTACGTCGATGACGGGTACGGCCGAAGCCGGCACCACCATCACGGTACGTGGCCCGAACAACAACATCGTAGGCACGGTGGAAGTCGGTGAAAACGGCCAGTTCACGGTGCCGATCAGCCCGGCGCAGAACAACGGCCAGCTGCTGACGGTGGTATCCACGGACGATGCCGGCAATGCTTCGGTGGCTGTCCCCTACCAGACCAATGACACCTCGCCACCCGACGTGGTAACCAACCTGGCGATCAACAACGCCTATAACGTGCTGACTGGCAAGGGCGAAGCCAATGCCACAGTTACCGTCAGTTTCGGCGGCGTCGTGATTGGGACGGGCGTGGTGGATGCCGCTGGCAACTTCCAAGTAGCGCTTTCGCCAACACCGGGCTCAGCCGCAACCCTGACAGTGACGCAGTCCGACGGTATCAACACGTCTGCGGTCGCATCGTATGTCACCCCGCTGATCCCGCCACCGGAGCCACCTACCAACGTGATACTGGGCGGCAACGGCCTGACCTTGACGGGCAGTGCAACTACCGGCGCAAGCATTCGCGTCTACGATGCCGCAGGCAACCTGATCGGCTCAGGCGTGGCTAACCTCGGCGGCACCTTCACCTTGACGCTGAATGCGGCACAGCTCAATGGCCAACACATCTCGGTGACGGCAGTATCGCTGCTGGGCGGCGAATCGCAGCCGGTCTTCCTGCAAGCGACTGACATTACACCACCGGCCAATCCGCTGGTGACCGGCTTGTCCATCAATGGCCTGGTGCTGACCGGCACGGGTGAAGCCGGTGCCACGGTGACAGTGCGCGACGCCAGCAACAACGTGCTCGGCACCGCGCTGGTGAATGGCGGAGGCGTGTTCACCGTCAACCTGAACGCCGCGCAACTCAACGGCCAGGTACTGGGCGTGAGCCAGGCTGACGCCGCGGGCAATGTGTCCGGCAGTACCAGCTACACCGCCGCCGACCTGCAGCCACCTGCCGCGCCGAACAACGTCACCATCAACGGCGCGGGTACCGTACTCACCGGTAACGGCGAAGCAGGCGCGATCGTCACGGTCCAAGGCCCGAGCGGTCAGGTCGGTACTGGCGTGGTCCTCGCCAATGGCACCTTCAGCATCACACTGGCGTCGCCACAGAACGACGGGCAATTGCTGGTAGTGCGCCAGTCGGACGCTGCGGGCAATTTGTCGGCCAGCACCAGCTTGACCGCACCGGACACCACCCCGCCCGCCGCCCCGCTGGCCACCATCAACGCCAACGGCACCGCGGTCAGTGGTTCTGGCCAGATCGGCAGCACGGTCACCGTGCGCAACAGCGCCGGCACCGTGCTGGGAACCGCGACGGTGGGCAGCAACGGCCTGTTCGTGGTCAGCCTGACGGCGGCGCAGATCGACAACCAGGCGCTGAGCGTCACCCTCACCGACAGCGCCGGCAACGTGTCCACCAGCACGGGGCTGACCGCACCGGACCTGACCCCGCCTGCGGCTGCCGGCAACCTGCTGTTCAGTGCCGACGGCAGTACCCTCACCGGTACTGGCGAAGTGGGTGCCACCGTGACCGTACGCAGCGCCAGCGGTACCGTGCTGCAAACCACAACGGTGCAGGCCAACGGCACCTTCAGCGTGACCCTGAGCCCGCCTCAGGACAACGGCCAGGTCCTCTCGGTGACCCTCAGCGACCCGCGCGGCAACGTGTCGGGCAACGTCAACGTCACCGCGCCGGATGTGGATGCCAACGCGCCGGTCATCGCCAGCGACAACCTGGCCACGGCCACGGTCAACCTGGCACCGGTCACCGCCACCAAGACCTACACCGACAGCTTCACCACGCTGCTGTCTGGCTTCACCAAGACCTACACCTGGACGGTGGCGGCCGGCACCACAGCCGACCCGACCCTGACACTGACCACCAACAGCGTGCTGGCCCTGCTCAACAACTCCAGCTTCACCCTGCAGGTGAAAGACGCCAGCGGCGCCTGGGTGACCATCGCCACCGGCAACACCCAGGGGCTGCTCGACCTGATCGTGCTGCCGCTTGGCCTGCAGGTGGATATCGGCGTGCTGCAAGCCGGTGACTACCGCCTGACAGTCGGCAGTGGCGGCATTGGCCTGGTCACCAACGTCACCACCTCGCTGGACATCACCTCCACCAGCCTGACCCAGTTCACCGGCACCGGCACTGCCACCTCGGGCAACGTCATCACCGATGTGGGCACCGACGGCGCCGTGGACGCCCGTGGCCCGGACAGCGCCGCCGTGCTGCAAGTGTTGAAGAACGGCAGCTACGTCTCGGCCGGTACGTCCACCACGGTGCAGGGCCTGTATGGCACCCTGGTGATCAGTGCCGACGGCAGCTACACCTACACGCCGAACGGCAGCCCGAACAGCGTCGGCAAGGTAGACGTGTTCAGCTACCAACTGGTGCACCCGAACGGCCTGTCCGATACCGCCAACCTGTACGTGCGTATCGACAGCCCGCAGGCCAACGAGGTGTGGAGCAACATCAACTACGCAGCGCCCGCCACGGTGGTCGACGCGGTCAACGATGTCGGCTTCAGCCACCTCACCCTGGCCAACCGGGTGGACACCAGCAGCAGTACGCTGGGTTCGCTGAGCCTGCCCTTGGTTGGTTCGCGCCAGGCGACCTACACCACCACGGTGGCCGCCGATACCACCGCAAACCTACAGGTGGTGGTCAACTCCACCAACCTGTTGAGCTTGCTCAACGGCACCACCATCGAACTGCTCAAGCTCAACCCGGCCACCGGCCAGTACGTGCTGGTGCAGTCGGTGCCGGGTGGTTCGCTGATCAGCCTGCTGGGTGGCGGCGCCGGCTATACCTTCCAGAACCAGGGGGCCGGCACCTACCACGTACGTGTCACCGCCGGCGGCATCGGCCTGCTCAGCTCCATCACCACCAGCCTGAACGCCACCACCACGCACCTGACCGAGTTCGTGGTCAGTGGTGCAACGGCAGCTACCGGTAACCTGCTGACTGACGACAACGTAGGTTCGGCACTGACCGTGCTGAGCGTGCTGACAGCGGCCAACACCTACACCATCCCGGGCTACAACGGGGTGAGCGTTGCCGGCACCTATGGCACCTTGCTGGTGCATGCCGACGGCAGTTACACCTACACCCTCAACGCGGGGCTCACCTCGGCGGCGGTCGGCCAGCATGACACCTTCACCTACGAGCTGACCCACCCCAACGGCACCACCGACACCGCAACGCTGACCATCAACCTGGACAATGCCGCCGGCCTGGTCACGACTACATCGCTGCTGGCCGACAGCGGTGACGAAGCCGTGGCGCTGGCCAGCCTGGCAGCCGCCACCGATGTGATCGCCGGCACCGACGGCAACGACCACCTCGATGGCAGCCAGGGTGGCCACATCACCCTGCAGGGTGGTGCGGGTGACGACACGCTGGTGGTGGTCGACCAGAACTTCGCCAGCGTTGACGGCGGCACGGGGACCGACACCCTCCTGTGGGGCGGCGGTGATGCCAGCATCGACCTGGGCAACCTGGCCGGGCGGGTGCACGACATCGAAATCATCGACCTCAACGACACCAGCTCGGTGGCGCTGACCCTCAACCTGGCGGACGTGGTGGCAATCACCGAAACCGGCACCGACACCCTGGTCATCAAAGGGGACGACAAAGACTCGGTTCACATGACGGACAACTGGACGCTGGTCGGGAACCAAACCGTCGACGGCATCGACTATAACCAATACACGGCTCAGGAGGATCCAAGCCATCACCTGTGGGTACAGAACGGTATCCATGTGGTCTGAAGCCGCTGCAAACCCGCCGAGCCTATGCCCGGCGGCATGGACGACCAGCAGTAAGGGAACTATGTGAAGCGAAGCAGTCCGCTGTCACCGCTGTTGCTGGGAGCCTTCGGGCTCCTGGCCCTTGACTTCCACCCGGTTGCCCACGCAGCCGATGACATAGACCCCCAACTACGCCAGATCGGGCCATCGCTGTTACGCGATGCGCCCGAAGCGGTGCCCTCCCGCCCGCCAATCGGCATGGCCCCGGTCGCCAGCGGCGAGCGCCTGGGGTTGACCGATGCGGTGCTGCAGGCCGCACAGTGGCACCCAAGCATCGCCGAGGCCGTCGGCAACCTGTACAAGCAGGGCGAAGGCATCAACGTCGCCCGCGCCGGGTACTACCCGCAAATTTCCGGCGGTATCCGCACCGGTTATGACACCGGCTACGGCGGCGACCGCAACAGCCAGGCCTTGAACCTGTCGCTCAAGCAAATGCTCTATGACTTCGGCAAGGTCGACAGCGCCGTCAGCGCGGCCCAGGCCGCCGCCGCTCGCGCCCAGGCCAATATCCTGCTGGTGGTCGACGAACTGGCTCGCGACACCGCCTATGCCTGGATCGAAACCCGCCGCTACGAGCAACTGATGACCATCGCCCGCGACCAGGTTCGCGGGGTTGGCGACATTGCCGGCATGGCCCGCCAGCGCAGCGACATGGGCGCCAGCACCCGTTCCGACGTGGTGCAGGCCGAATCTCGTGTGGAAAGCGCCCGCGCCACGCTCGAGGAGTACCAGTCGCAGTACGAGCGCTGGCGCTCGACCCTGGCGGCGCTGATGGGGCGTGTTACCCCACCAGCTCTGACCGAGGATTCACCCGCCGAGCTGAACCAGGCCTGCAAGCGCCCCGCGCAGGGCGATGACCGCCTGCCTGCGGTGCTGATGGCCCTGGCCCAGCGCGCCCAAGGCCAGGCCGAGCTGGCCCAGGCCAAGGCGGAGGCCTACCCGACGGTGTCGTTGCAACCGCAGGTCAACCATTACCTGGACAACGACTACAACCGCGACAACTCACGCATGGACCGCACCCAAGCGGGCATCTACCTGAACGTCGAAGTGCCCATTTACCAGGGCGGTGCCATCAGTGCCCGCACCCGCGCTGCCGGCCATGCGCTGACCGCCGCCGATTCCGCCGAAGATGCAGCACGCCTGCAGGCGCGTCGGGGCCTGGCCGAGGCCATGGCGCAAACCTCCGGGCTGGGCCGCCGGCTGACGTCGCTGGAAGCGCGCCAGGTCAGCATCCAGGAAGCACGCATGCTTTACGGCCGCCAATACCTGGACCTGGGCACGCGGCCACTGCTCGACCTGCTCAACGCCGAGCAGGAGATCTACCAGTCACGCTTCGAACTTGCCGGCACCCGCTCCGACCTGCTGCGCCTGGATGTCGACTGCCTGTACAACACCGGCGCCCTGCGCACGGCCTTTGGCCTTGAGGGGCGCAACCTGCAAGGTGTGGAGATCCAGCCATGAGCGATCCGATCAATGTAACCCTGCCCAACCAGGCGCCTGCCCCAGCGGCCGAAGAAGCTCATCGGCCAGACCTTGGGCCGTGGCTGGAAGTGATGCTTCAGGTCGCGCACCACTACCGCCTGGACGTGTCGCCCCAGCGCATTCGCCTGGCCGCCGTGGAGGATGCTCGCCCACTGGACGAAATCCTCCGGCATATGGCCCGTCAGGCCGGGCTGGCCCTGCGCTTCGTGCGCTTCGATGCCAAGGGCCTGCGGCAATGGCGCACGCCGCTGGTGCTGGAGCTGGACGATGGCCAGCTGGCAGTGGTCGAGTCGGTGACCGAAGAGGACGACGTGGCGGTGGTGTTCGCCGGCGACCAGGGCCTGACCTCGCGCCTGCCACGCGACACCCTCAAGGGCCGCATCAACCGCGTTGCCCTGCTGCGCCCGGCAAGGCCGCTGCGTGACGTGCGCACCGACGACTACACCGCGCCCTACGACCGCCACTGGTTCGCCCGCATCGTGCTGCGCGACCTGCGCCCCTATGGCCAGGTGATGGTCGCCTCGCTGGTGGCCAACGTGCTGGCGCTGGCCGGGGTGCTGTTCTCGATGCAGGTGTACGACCGGGTGATCCCGGCCGAATCCCTGCCAACCCTTTACGTGCTGTTTGGTGGCGTGGTGCTGGCACTGGTGTTCGACTTCAGCATGCGCCTGCTGCGGCTGAAGGTGACCGACCTGCTCGGCAAACGCGCCGACTTGCGGGTAAGCGACCTGGTCTACGGGCATGCCCTGCGCCTGCGCAACTCGGTGCGGCCGAAATCCACTGGCTCGTTCATCTCGCAACTGCGCGAACTGGAGTCGATTCGCGATCTGATCACCTCAAGCACCGCCACGGCGCTGGCCGATCTGCCGTTCTTTCTGCTGTTCCTGTTGGTGTTCTGGCTGATCGGCGGCGTGCTGGTGTTCATCCCACTGGTCGCGTTGCTGGCCATGGTCCTGCCCGGGTTGCTCGCGCAACGGCGCCTGGCACGGCTTGCCAATGCCTCGATGCGCGAGTCGGCGCTGCGCAACGCCATGCTGGTAGAGAGCATCCAGGGCATGGACGAGATCAAGGCACTGCAGGCCGAGGCACGCTTCGAGCGGCAGTGGAACCAGTACAACGCGGCTTGCGCGCACACCAACCTGCGCCTGCGCACCCTCACCAACGGCCTGGTGACCTGGACGCAGAACGTGCAGGGCGCGGTGTTCGCCGTGGTCATCGTGATCGGTGCACCCATGGTCATCGCCGGCGACCTCACGACCGGTAGCCTGGTGGCGGCGTCGATGCTGTCGTCGCGGATGATGGCCCCGCTGGCGCAACTGACCCATGTGCTGACCCGCTGGCAGCAAGCCAAGGTAGCCCTCCAGGGCCTGGACAAGCTGATGCAGTCGCCGGTCGACCACCCCGAAGGCGAAGCCCGCGTGCACCTGCCGGCCATCCGTGGCGAGTACCGCTTGCGCCAGGCCAACTTCCGCTACAGCGAAGAGTCCCCACCGGTACTGAACATCGGCCAGCTGGATATCCAGCCGGGCGAGCGCATTGCCGTGCTTGGGCGCAACGGTGCTGGCAAATCGACCTTGCTGCAAGCCTTGGGCGGGGCCATGGACCTGGTACAAGGCGAGATCAGCCTGGATGGCATCGCCATGGCCCACCTCGACCCTGCCGACCTGCGCCGTGATGTGGGCCTGCTGCCGCAATACGCGCGGCTGTTCCACGGCACCCTGCGGGAAAACCTCACCCTCGGCGCCGGCCAGGCCAGCGACCAGGAACTGGTGGCCGCGCTGGCCGCCACCGGCGCGCTGGACTTCGTCCGCCGTCTGCCCAAGGGCATGGACCACCTGATCCTCGAAGGCGGCCTGGGCTTGTCCGGCGGCCAACGCCAGGCCCTGGTGCTGTCGCGCCTGCTGGTGCGCCAGCCGCAGGTGCTGCTGCTGGACGAGCCGACCGCGTCGCTGGACGACATGACCGAGCGCAAGCTGCTGGATAACCTCGAACGCTTCTGCCAGGGCCGCACCCTGGTGATCGCCACCCACCGTCTGAGCGTGCTGCAACGGGTCGACCGCATTCTGGTGCTGGATGCCGGGCGCATCGTCATCGACGACGCGCGCGACGCCGCCCTGGCCAAACTGCAAGGAGCCCAGGCATGAGCAACCATGAACTTCCGGCCTCCTACCTGGACGGGCAGGACGATCAGGCGGTATTCCGCGCCGGCCGCATCATCACCCTTTGCGCGCTGATGCTGGCGGCGTTCCTGGCCTGGGCGGCCTGGTTCGAGGTGACCGAAGTGTCCACCGGTACCGGTAAGGTCATCCCCAGTTCGCGCGAGCAGGTGATCCAGTCATTCGAGGGCGGCATCGTTGCGCAGATGAGCGTGGCCGAAGGCGACCTGGTCGAGCGCGGCCAGGTGCTGGCCCAGCTCGACCCGACCAAAACCGCTTCCAGCGTTGGCGAAAGCGAAGCCAAGTACCGTGCCGCCAAGGCGAGCCAAGCCCGCCTGCAGGCAGAAGTGACCGGCAAACCGCTGACCTTCCCGGAAAGCCTGCGCGACTCTCCCGACCTGATCGATGCCGAAACCGCCCTGTACCAGACCCGACGCCGTGGCCTGGAACAGACCCTGGCTGGCATTCAGGACTCGCTGCAACTGGTGCGCAGCGAGCTGCAGATCACCGAGAACCTGGCGAAGATGGGCGCCTCCAGCCGGGTCGAGGTGATCCGCCTGAACCGCCAGCGTTCAGAGCTCGAGCTCAAGGCCAACGAAGCCCGCTCCGACTACCTTGTACGTGCCCGGGAAGAACTGGCCAAGGCCAGCGCCGAAGCGGACAGCCTGTCGGAAGTGATCCGCGGGCGCAGCGACTCGCTCACCCGCCTGACCCTGCGCTCGCCGGTGCGCGGCATCGTCAAGGACATCGAAGTCAATACCTTGGGCGGCGTGGTGCAACCGGGCGGCCAGGTAATGAAAATCGTGCCGATGGACGAGCGCCTGTTGATCGAAACCCGCATCGCCCCGCGTGACATCGCCTTCATCCACCCCGACCAGGCGGCCAAGGTCAAGATCAGTGCCTATGACTACTCGGTGTATGGCGGGCTGGATGGCAAGGTGGTGGGGATTTCGCCGGATACCCTGCAGGATGAGGTGAAGCCGGAGATCTACTACTACCGCGTGTTCATCCGCACCGAGCAGGACAGCTTGCAGAACAAGGCCGGCAAGCATTTCGCGATCGTGCCGGGGATGATTGCCACGGTGGATATCCGCACCGGTGAGAAGACCATCCTCGATTACCTGATCAAGCCCCTGAACCGGGCCAGGGAGGCCCTGCGCGAACGGTAGTGCATGCCTTGAGTTTTGTGTTGTTGGGGCGACCGAGCGCCGCCCCAACAACACAAAACTCAAGACAATCCCACCAACCCTAAAGCCCAACCCAAACAGGCCGATAACCGGTTATTCCCTGTTCCCCACCGAAGGTCACCATGGCCACGCAAAATGCCCGCGCGGACTCGCTGTCCCTGCTGCTGTTCACCCTGCGCAGCGGCAAGCTGATGGCAATCAACCTGCTCAAGGTCAGCGAGATCATTCCCTGCCCGTCTCTGACCAAGCTGCCCGAGTCGCACCCCCATGTGAAAGGTGTGGCAACCCTGCGCGGCCATTCGCTGTCGGTCATCGACCTGTCCCGCGCCATCGGTGAACAACCACTGGCCGACCCGCAGGGTGGCTGCCTGATCGTCACCGAGATCAGCCGCTCGCGCCAGGGCCTGCATGTGCAGGCGGTCAGCCGCATCGTGCATTGCCTGAGCACCGACATCAAACCGCCGCCCTATGCCTCGGGCAACCGCTCGTTCATCACCGGCGTGACCCGCGTCGACAACACCCTGGTGCAGGTGCTGGACATCGAGAAGGTCATTCACGCCATCGCCCCGCCCGTGGCGGAGCCTGCGCACGGCACCTTGAGCGAAGAAGACGCCAGCCTGCTGGCCGCCGCCAACATCCTGGTGGTGGACGACAGCCAGGTGGCCCTGCAGCAGTCGGTGCACACCCTTCGCAACCTGGGCATAGAGTGCCACACCGCACGCAGCGCCAAGGATGCCATCAACGTGCTGCTGGAGCTGCAGGGCACCGCGCAGGAGATCAACATCATCGTCTCCGATATCGAAATGAGCGAAATGGACGGCTACGCCTTCACCCGTACCCTGCGTGAAACACCCGACTTCCAGCACCTGTACGTGCTGCTGCACACCTCGCTGGACAGTGCCATGAGCAGCGAAAAGGCGACCCAGGCCGGGGCCAATGCCATCCTTACCAAGTTCTCTTCACCGGAACTGACCGATTGTCTGGTGGTGGCCGCGCGTACCGTGGTATTCGCCGAGCACTGATATATTCAGAGACAATCTCCCCGGCTTGCCGTCGGGGGTGAGTCGGGCATAATTTGCGCCCTTCGCAAGAAAATTGCCGGAATCACGTATGAAGTTTTTCAGCGCCATCCTGATCAGCTGTGCCCTCTTCAGCGGTATTGCCCAGGCCTCAAGCAGCCAGGCCTGGAACGAGCAGCGCCAGCAGATGCTAAAAGCCTGCTTGGCCGCCAGCCAGTTCAAGGACGCCCACGCCCGCGGCAAGCCCGCCGAGTTCGATGACCAGGTGGGCATGAGTGCCCTGCTCATTGAAGGCGTGTACCCGCAAAAGCACATGCAGAAGCGCACCGGCACCGAACTGTGCCTATACGACCGCCAGCACCAGCGTGCCTTCGTCAGCGAATGGAGCCCGGAAGCCAAGTGACCGACAGCTTGCGTTTCGGCTGTACCGGCTGCGGCAAATGCTGCACCGGGCACCATGTACCTTTGACCCTGGCCGAAGCGCGCCGCTGGGCGCAGGATGCAGGCCAGGTAATCGTGCTGATCGAGGCCTTCGTGACCGACGGCCCCGGTATGCCGCTGGAGCAGCGTGATCATGTGCTGCGCCGTTCCCATCCGGTGCAGTGCGGCGACGGCGAGGCACGCGTTTCGGTGACCTTTGCCGCATTCAACCCTGGGCGTTGCCGCAACCTCGACGACAACGACCTGTGCACCATCTATGACCAGCGCCCGCTGGTCTGTCGCATCTATCCGGTGGAAATCAACCCCCATATTCCGCTACGCCCGGACACCAAGGACTGCCCGCCGGAGGCCTGGCAACAGGGCCCGGAGCTGATCCATGGCACGCAGTTGGTCGACGCCGAGCTAAAGGCGCTGGTACAAGCCTCGCGCCAGGCCGACCGCGACGACATTGCCATCAAGGTGGCGGTGTGCCAGGCACTGGGCATGACGACCAGTGCGCTCAAGGGCAATGGGTTTACCGCGTACCTGCCAGACATGGGGGCGTTTGCCACGGCCCTGGCGCAGGTGCAGGGAGATGACGCCGCGCAGTGGACCTTGCATGTGCAGGATGAAGCGCTGACGGGGAGCTTGCAGGGGCTTGGTTTGCGCACGACCAACGAAACCCCGCTGTACTACGCCTTTATCGGTTTCTAGCCAAGACGCACGCCCCCCTTGTAGGAGCGGCCTTGTGTCGCGATCGGGCTGCGAAGCAGCCCCCGGATTTCGGCGTTACCCCATAGATTGCCGGGGCCGCTTCGCGGCCCGATCGCGACACAAGGCCGCTCCTACACGGAATCGTATTCTGCGGCAGGCGAAACTGACAGCGCTGTCAGCCAGCGGTCACGCTGCCGACCCGGTAGGGGGGCTATAAGATTGAGTACCGACAACCGTTCCCTCCTACCTGGTCAAGGTGCCCGCACCGATGCGACGTCCGTCCCGCTCAGTCATCCTCGCCGCCTTGGCGCTTCTGGTCCTGGTGGTAGCGGGCATCTGGTTCGGCCAGCGCCAACCCGAACCGGCCGCCCGCGCACAAACCGCCATCCCTGTGCGCGTTGTCAGCGTTGCCCAGCAAGACGTACCGCGCTATGCCAGCGCCATCGGCTCGGTGCTGTCGTTGCACAGCGTCGAGGTCAGGCCGCAAGTCGAGGGGATACTCACGCAAGTGCTGGTCAAGGAAGGTCAGTGGGTCAAGGAGGGCGACCTGCTCGCCACCCTCGATGATCGCAGCATCCGCGCCAGCCTCGACCAGGCCCGCGCCCAGCTCGGCCAGAGCCAGGCTCAGATCCAGGTGGCCGGCGTCGACCTCAAGCGCTACCGCCTGCTCAGCAGCGATGACGGCGTGTCAAAGCAGACCCTTGACCAGCAACAGGCGCTGGTCAACCAGTTGCAGGCCACGGTCAAGGGCAACCAGGCCGCCATCGCCAACGCCGAGGTGCAACTCTCCTATACGCAGATCCGCTCGCCGGTCACCGGGCGCGTCGGCATCCGCAACGTCGACCCTGGCAACCTGGTGCGCACCAGCGATACCCAAGGGCTGTTCAGCGTCACCCAGATCGACCCGATCGCCGTCGAATTCGCCCTGCCACAGCAAATGCTGCCAACCCTGCAGAGCCTGCTGAAGGCGCCAACCCCGGCGCTGGTGCAGGCCTATATGGACGCCGATGGCGAACGCAGCCTGCTCGGCGAAGGCCATCTGGCACTGATCGACAACCAGATTTCCGCCACCACCGGCACCGTGCGAGTAAAAGCCGAGTTCGACAACAAGGACGGCCGCCTGTGGCCAGGCCAGTTGGTCACCATTCGCCTGCGCACAGCTGTGGAAGAAAACGCCCTGGTGGTGCCGCCGCCCGTGGTGCAACGCGGCGTCGACGGGCACTTCGTCTACCGCCTGGACGGCGACAAGGTCACCAGCGTGCCGGTCAAGGTGCTGTACCAGGACAGCGGGCTGAACATCATAGCCGGGGTCAAGCCGGGCGAGCGCCTGGTGCTCGATGGCCAGTCGCGGCTCAAGCCGGGCTCACGGGTCGAGATCACCCATGACGCCCCCGTGCCGTCGGAAATGGCGGATCGCCGGAGCCAGCCATGAACACGCGCAACGGTGTTTCGGCCTGGTGCATCGACCATCCCATCGCCACCTTGCTGCTGACCTTCGCCCTGGTGCTGCTGGGGGCCATCGCCTTCCCGCGCCTGCCGGTGGCGCCACTGCCCGAGGCAGACTTCCCGACCATCCAGGTCACGGCCCAACTGCCCGGCGCCAGCCCGGAAACCATGGCCTCGTCGGTCGCCACGCCCCTGGAAGTGCAGTTCAGCGCCATCCCCGGCATGACCCAGATGACCAGCAGCAGTGCGCTGGGCTCGACCACCCTGATCTTGCAGTTCACCCTGGACAAGAACATCGACACTGCCGCCCAGGAAGTACAGGCAGCGATCAACACCGCCACTGCGCGCCTGCCGCAAGACCTGCCCAACCCGCCGACCTGGCGCAAGGTCAACCCAGCCGACAGCCCGGTGCTGGTAATGACGGTCAGTTCCGACCAAATGCCCGGCAACGAGCTCAGCGACTACGCCGAAACCCTGCTGGCCCGCCAACTGAGCCAGATCGAAGGGGTGGGCCTGATCAACATCACCGGCCAATTACGCCCGGCCATCCGCGTGCAGGCGCAGCCCGAAAAACTGGCCGCCATCGGCCTGACCCTGGCCGACCTGCGCCAGGCCATCCAGCAAACCAGCCTGAACCTGGCCAAGGGCGCGCTGTACGGCGAGCACAGCGTGTCGACCATCGCCGCCAACGACCAGCTGTTCCACCCCGAGGACTACGCGCAACTGATCGTCTCGTACCGCGACGGCGCCCCCGTGCACCTGAAGGACGTGGCCAAGGTGATCAACGGCGCCGAAAACGCCTATGTCAAAGCCTGGTCCGGCGACCAGCCGGGGCTGAACCTGGTGATCTTCCGCCAGCCTGGGGCCAACATCGTCGATACCGTGGACCGGGTACTGGCCGCCCTGCCCAAGCTGCAAGAGATGCTGCCGGCCTCGGTCGAGGTGTCGGTGCTGCAGGACCGCACCCAGACCATTCGCGCCTCGCTGCACGAAGTGGAGCTGACCCTGATGATCGCAGTGGCCCTGGTGATCGGGGTCATGGCGCTGTTCCTGCGCCAGTGGTCGGCGACAATGGTGGTGTCCAGCGTGCTCGGTGTATCGCTGATCGCCAGCTGCGCGCTGATGTACGTACTGGGTTTCAGCCTGAACAACCTCACCCTGGTGGCCATCGTCATCTCGGTGGGCTTCGTGGTGGATGATGCCATCGTGGTGGTGGAGAACATCCATCGCCACCTGGAGGCCGGCGACGACAGCCGCACGGCGGCGCTCAAGGGCGCTGGGGAAATCGGCTTTACCGTGGTGTCGATCAGTTTCTCGCTGATTGCCGCGTTCATCCCGCTGCTGTTCATGGGCGGTGTGGTCGGCCGGCTGTTCAAGGAATTCGCCCTCACTGCCACCGCCACCATTTTGATTTCGGTGGTGGTCTCGTTGACCTTGGCGCCAACCCTGTGCGCACTGTTCATGCGCCGCCCGCCCGGCGAGCACAAGGGTGGGTTTGGCGAGCGCCTGGTCAAGTGGTATGAAAAAGGCTTGAACCGGGCCCTCGCCCACCAGCGCCTGACCCTCGGTGTATTCGGTGTGACCCTGGCGCTGGCGGTGGCAGGTTACGTGGGCATCCCCAAGGGCTTCTTCCCCCTGCAGGACACCGGCTTCATCCTGGGCACCAGCGAAGCGGCGGCGGATGTGTCATACCCGTCGATGATCGAGAAGCACCAGGCACTGGCCAAAATCATCGGCGCAGACCCTGCGGTGCGTGCGTTCTCCCATTCGGTGGGCGTTACCGGCAGCAACCAGACCATCGCCAACGGCCGCTTCTGGATCGCCCTCAAGCCGCGCGGCGAACGCGATGTCTCGGCCAGCGAACTGATCGACCGGCTGCGGCCCAAGCTGGCCCAGGTACCGGGCATCGTGCTGTACATGCGCGCCGGTCAGGACATCAACCTCAGCTCCGGGCCCTCGCGCACCCAGTACCAGTATGTGCTCAAGAGCAACGATGGCGACGCGCTTAACCTGTGGACCCAGCGCCTGACCGAACGCCTGCGGGAAAACCCGGCGTTCCGCGACTTGTCCAATGACCTGCAGTTGGGCGCCAGTGTCACCCGCATCGATATCGACCGCCAGGCCGCAGCACGTTTCGGCCTGACCACCACCGACGTCGACCAGGCCCTGTACGACGCCTTCGGCCAGCGGCAGATCAGCGAATTCCAGACCGAGACCAACCAGTACAAGGTGATCCTGGAACTGGACGCGCGCCAGCGCGGCAAGGCCGAAAGCCTCAACTACTTCTACCTGCGCTCGCCGCTGACCAGCCAAATGGTGCCACTGTCGGCCGTGGCCCACGTGGCACCGCCCAGCACCGGGCCCCTGTCGATCAGCCACGATGGCCTGTTCCCAGCCGCCAACCTGTCGTTCAACCTGGCGCCAGGCGTGGCCTTGGGCGATGCGGTAAGCATCCTTGATCGCACCCAGCGCGAACTGGGCATGCCCGACTCGATCAGCGGCAACTTCCAGGGTGCGGCGCAGGCATTCCAGAGTTCGCTGTCGAGCCAGCCTTGGCTGATTCTGGCGGCACTGGTGGCGGTGTACATCATTCTCGGTGTGCTGTACGAAAGCTTCGTCCACCCGCTGACGATCATCTCCACCCTGCCCTCGGCCGGCCTGGGTGCGCTGATTTTGCTGTGGGCCATGGGCCAGGACTTCAGCATCATGGGGCTGATTGGTGTGGTGCTGCTGATCGGTATCGTCAAGAAAAACGGCATCCTGCTGATCGACTTCGCCCTCGAAGCGCAGCGCCATCACGGCCTGACACCTGAACAGGCGATTCACCAGGCGTGCCTGACGCGCTTCCGGCCGATCATCATGACCACCCTGGCAGCCTTGCTCGGCGCCGTGCCGCTGATGTTCGGTTTTGGTACTGGCGCCGAGCTGCGCCAACCGCTGGGCATTGCGGTGGTCGGCGGCCTGCTGGTGAGCCAGGCGCTGACGCTGTTCACCACCCCGGTCATATACTTGGCCCTGGAGCGCCTGTTCCACCGCCGCCAGGCTGCCCGAACGGCAGCGCCAAGTGCCAGTTAGGACAAGACCATGCGTGTGCTGATCATCGAAGACGAAGAAAAAACCGCCGACTACCTGCATCGCGGCCTGAGCGAACAGGGCTTTACCGTGGACCTGGCGCGGGACGGCATCGATGGCCTGCACCTGGCCCTGGAGGGTGACTACGCGGTAATCGTGCTGGATGTGATGCTGCCAGGCCTGGACGGTTATGGCGTGCTGCGCGCCTTGCGCGCTCGCAAGCAAACGCCGGTGATCATGCTGACCGCCCGCGAGCGTGTCGAAGACCGCATCCATGGGCTGCGTGAGGGCGCTGACGATTACCTGGGCAAGCCGTTCTCGTTCCTCGAACTGGTCGCCCGCCTGCAGGCCCTGACCCGGCGCAGCAGCAGCCACGAACCGCTGCAGGTGCAGGTGGCAGACCTGTGGATCGACCTGATGGCGCGCAAGGCCACTCGCGCCGGTCAACGCCTGGATCTGACGGCCAAGGAGTTCTCGTTATTGAGCGTGCTGGCCCGGCGGCAGGGTGAAATCCTGTCGAAGACGGCGATTGCCGAGCTGGTCTGGGACATCAACTTCGACAGCGATGCCAACGTCGTGGAAGTGGCAATCAAGCGCCTGCGCGCGAAACTCGACGGGCCTTTCGACAACAAGTTGCTGCACACCATCCGAGGCATGGGCTATGTCCTGGAAAACCGTGCGGGGTAACTCCATCGCGCTGCGCCTGTCGGCGTTGTTCATCCTGGTGGCGCTGGGTGTGTTCGTGCTGATCGGCTCGGCGCTGTACCGCCAGGTCGATCGCAGCCTCGACTTGCTGCCACAGGCGGAGCTGGATGCGCGCTTCAGCGTGCTCGAATCCACCCTCAACCGCTATGGCACACCCGACCACTGGGCCAAGATCAACAACAAGCTCAACCTGCTTAGCGAAGAGGACAAGCGCATTCGCTTCTGGGTGGTCAGCAGCAACCCGGCCTATGAATACGGCCACCCCAGCGAGCTGGTGCGTGCCTTCGCCGAAGGGCCGCAAGGCATGCGCGACTTGCGTCTGCCTGACCGGCCCTACCCATACAAAGTACTGGTCAGCGAACTGCCGGCGCTGGGCGAGCGGCCGGCGTTGCGTTTTCTGATCGGCATTGACACCGAAACCTTCTGGCAGGCACAGCACAGCCTGCTGGTGGCGATTGTCGGGCTGGCCGTGCTTGGCGTGCTGCTGGCTTCAGTGCTGGGCTACTGGGTGGCGCGCATTGGCCTGCGGCCGCTGCTGGCGTTGTCCAACGAGGCCCAGGCACTGGCGCCACCTCGCCTGGACGGGCGCTTGCAGACCCACGCGCTGGCCCCGGAGCTGGCGCAGTTTGCCGGCGCCTTCAACGCTGCGCTCGACCGCGTCAGCCAGGCCTATTCGCGGCTGGAAGCGTTCAACGCCGACGTAGCCCACGAACTGCGTTCGCCGCTGACCAACCTGATCGGCCAGACCCAGGTGGCGCTGACCCGTGGCCGCAGCGCCGAGCACTACTTCGAAGTGCTGCAATCGAACCTGGAAGAGCTGGAGCGCCTGCGCAGCATCATCAACGACATGCTGTTCCTGGCCAGCGCCGATCAAGGCAGCAAGGCCACCGCCCTGACCCAGGCCTCGCTGGCCGAGGAAGTAGCGACCACCCTCGACTACCTGGATTACATCCTCGAAGACGCGCAGGTCAGCGTGAGCGTGACCGGCGACGCCCAGGCGCCGATTGAAAAAGCCCAGCTGCGCCGGGCGCTGATCAACCTGCTGAACAACGCCGTGCAGCACACCGCACCACACCAGGTGATCCAGGTGCGGATCGATGCCCGGCCGGAACAGGTCAGCATTGCCGTGAGTAACCCGGGGCCGGCAATTGATGATGAGCACCTGCCGTTACTGTTCGAACGTTTCTACCGGGTGGATGCTGCACGCAGCAACAGTGGTGGTGGCAACCATGGGTTGGGCTTGGCGATCGTCAAGGCGATCGCGCTGATGCATGGTGGGGAGGTGTTTGTACGCAGTGCAGCGGGGGCCAATACCTTCGGTATCCAGTTACCCACCCACAGGGACCGCGTCTAGGACGGGGGTTTGCGGCGAAAGTACTATTGCTTTCTCATGAATCGTTACCTTTTGCGCAACAGTGCTTATCGCACTTCGCTCTGTTTCAAGTGCATTGAAAGGGCTAACTTTACCCCCGTCCTCATTAGCACTTGCACCGCAAGAAGGTAGTTTCAAATGTCCAACAGTATGGGTATTGCCAGCGTCTTCGTCCTGTCTTCCCTGTTGTTGTCGCCCCTGGCCATGGCCGAAGAATCCCAGGCTTTCGTCGCCCGTAATGCTGAGTTCGCCGCTGTCCATCAAGAGGCCCGCGACGCGGTAGCCGCAAATAAGGCAGACGCCGCCAAAGACGCAAAACAGACAGCTTCCAAAGTTTCTGTCGATGCCAATGCCGACAGCTGATCACGCGCTGTCACTGCTCCCGTTTTCCCTTGGCTACGCCATGGGCACCACCGGTGCCGATATGTTAGCCTTTTAAAGCCGCTGCCAATCAGCGGCTTTTTTTATGTGCTTTAACTCTCAGCCCGGCTGTAACGTCATCCTATAAAAAAGACGCACATTCAAAAATAAAAACTGCCCCACCGTCAGACCAAAGGAGCTAGTACCGGTGCCTTCCGCGTTTCGTTTTACCCCGCTTTTCATTGCGTTGACTGCAACGATCCCTTTCGCCGCCCAGGCAGATGAAGACAAGGCTGATGGCTTCATCGAAGGGTCGTCCTTCAACCTGCATTTTCGTAATGCCTACTTCAACCGCGACAACCACAACGCTGGCGTGCGCGACACCCGCGAATGGGGCCAGGGCGCGGTTGCGCGCTTCGAGTCGGGTTACACCCCCGGTGTCATCGGCTTTGGCCTGGACGCCCATGCCATGTTGGGCCTGAAGCTCGACGGCGGTGGCGGCCATGCCGGCACCAGTATCCTGCCTGAGCACATCAAGGACGACGGCGAACTGGGGGCTGCCCCGCACTCGTTCTCCACGGCTGGCGCTGCGGTCAAGCTCAAGGCCTTCGACACCGAACTGAAAGCTGGTGACCTGTTCCTCACCAACCCGGTGATCGCCGGCGGCGAAACCCGCATGCTGCCGCAAACCTTCCGTGGTGTGAGCCTGACCAACACCAGCATCGACGGCCTGCTGCTCGAAGGCGGCCAGGTGAGCTTCACCCACCCCTACAACCAGAGCGGCCACCGCCGCATCGACACCTACTACGGGTCGCTGGACGAGCACGACAAGAGCAAGCACCTGAACTGGGCCGGCGCATCGTGGAGCGGTACCGAGAACATCACCGCCAACCTGTACGCCGCCGAGCTGAAGGACATCTGGAACCAGTACTACGCTGACTTCGACTACACCTACGTGGTCAACGACCTGGTCAGCCTGAACCCGGGCGTGCACTTCTACCACACCCAGGACACCGGCCAGGCCCTGCTGGGCAAGATCGACAACAACACCTACAGCGTGCACTTCACCGTCAACGCCGGGTTCCACAGCATCACCGCCGCCTACCAGCGCGTGAACGGCAACACGCCGTTCGACTACATCAACCTGGGCGACAGCGTGTACCTGGACAACTCGCGCATGTACTCGGACTTCAACGCGCCGAACGAGCGCTCGTGGAAGCTGCAGTACGACTATGACTTCGCCGGTGTCGGCGTGCCAGGCCTGACCACTTCGCTGTCGTACTCGCGCGGTGAAGCCGACCTGACCAAGGCCACCCAGGACACCACGCATTACGACTACTACCGGGAAGATGGCAAGAACGCCATGCACTGGGAACGCGACCTGGACGTGAAGTACGTGTTCCAGGCGGGTGACCTGAAGGACCTGTCGGTACTGGTGCGCTACGCCACCCACCGTGGCAGCCAGGGTTATGCGTCGATCGACAGCAACAGCGACAACGACGAAGTACGCGTGATCGTGGATTACCCGCTTAACGTGTTCTGATCGCCGTTTGTAAACAATACATATGACTCTGTGGGAGCGGGTTCACCCGCGAACACCGGCGAAGCCGGTGCCAAGCACCGCGGTGGATTCTTCGCAGGTAAACCCGCTCCCACAGGGTTCGGCGTGAAGCCGAAATACAGCTCTGCGTGATTCCGTCGGACAAATCTTGTCCGACAATCTCTGCTTCCCTAGAATATTGCCGCCGCGAATGGCCCTGCCCACGCAGTAGCGAGCATGCCCACCCAATCCCCGCGTTTCCCAGTCTACAGGTCGCACCCCGAACTGATCCTCAACCTGGGCAGTTGCCTTGCCGTGCTCGCCATCGTGGCTATCGTCAGCTACCTGCTGGCCCGCGAGCGCGACAGCGTCGAGCTGTCGGCGGTGCGCGCGTCGAACAACATCGTCCAGCTGATCGAAAGCGACATCCTGCGCAACGCCGAACTGTACGACCAGTCGCTGCAAGGCCTGATCTGGGCCGTCGGGCGCAAGGAGCTGGCGCAAACTCCTGGCCCACTGCGCCAGCGCCTGCTGTTCAATGAAGCGTTCGTCGACCGCAAGCGCGGTGACGTGCTGTGGCTGGACAAACAAGGCAACGTCGTCGGCGATTCCACCAGCAGCGTGCCGCGCAAGGCCAACTTCGGCGACACCGGGGTGTTCAAGGCTCACCAGCACAATGCCAACCTCGGCCTGCTGGTAGGCCCGCCGTTCAAGGCCAAGCTCGGCGACCTGGACTGGTGCATCAGTTTCAGCCGGCGTATCTCCGGCCCCAATGGCGAGTTCGCCGGGTTGGCGGCGGGTGCGCTGCGCCTGTCGTACTTCAGTGAACTGTTCCAGCGCCTGGACATCGGGGATGACAGCAGCATCAACCTGTTCAATACCGACGGGCAGTTGCTCGCCCGCCAGCCCTCCCGCGTGCACGACCCGCTGATCGGCAGCAACTACGCCGAACGGCCCAACTTCAAGCGCATCCTCAGTGAACGCAGCGGCAGCTTCACCGCCCGCTCCGGCGGCAGCGGCAAACCGCGCATGTATACCTTCGCCCGTGTCGCGCAATTGCCCCTGATCGTGTTGGTGGTGCACTCGGCCGACGAGGTGTTTGAATCCTGGCGCCGCACCGCGATTCTGGTCAGCGTCGCCACCGGGGTGCTGTGCGTGGGCATTCTCTGGCTGACGCTGCTGCTGGGTCGTGAATTGCGCCGCCGCCACGAAGCCGAAGAAGGCTTGGCCACGCTGGCGGCCACTGACAGCCTGACGGGCCTGGCCAACCGCCGCCGACTGGATCTGGTGTTGCGCCAGGAATGGGCGCGCGCCCAACGTAACCGCAAGCCACTGGCGGTGCTGATGGTCGATGTGGACCATTTCAAGGCATTCAACCAACGCCATGGCCACGCCGGTGGCGACCACGCCCTGCGCGAAGTGGCCAAGACTATCGAGGCTTGTATCCGTCGCCCGGCGGACCTGGCTGCGCGCTATGGAGGGGAGGAGTTTCAGGTGGTGCTGCCAGAAACCGACCTGGCCGGTGCGCAGCTGCTGGCTGAACGCATCCGTGCGAGCGTCGAGGCGCTGGCGCCGTTTGCCGATGATGCCCACGCGGTTACGGTGAGCATTGGCATCGGCCTGTCCGGCACCCAGCATGACCTGAGCAGGGTGCTGGGTGCCGCGGATGAAGCGCTCTACCGGGCCAAAGCCAAAGGCCGCAACCGGGTAGAGAGCCCGGCCGATTAGGAACGGGCGCGGGCGGAGTCGCGCAGGGCTTTGACCTGGTCATGGTTGCGCTGCACGCCTTGCAGCTGTTTTTCCACCAGGCTGTAGGTCGTGTCGCTGGCAGTGCGGCCCAGCTTCACCAGTTTTTCGCGGGCTTCCTTGTAGGCTTTGAGGGCGTGGTCTTCACCGCGCTCCACTTCGTTCAGCACCGCTTCTTCGTCCTTGCCGGTAACCATCGACTTGAGGTTGACCCAGCCGCGGTGCAGGTCGCCGCTGATGCTGGTGGAGGTTTCCGGGTCGCCGCCCAGGCGGCGCACTTCGCTCTGCAGTTCACCGGCCGCGTTGGCGCACTCGCCGGCACGCTGGACGAAGAACGCTTTCAGCTCGGCGTTCTTCACATCATCGGCCGAGGCCTTGAAGCCCTTCTCGCCATCCTTGCTGTACTCGATCAGGTCGTTGAGCACGTCAATCACGTCTTTGTTGGGGTTGCTCATGGTCGAACTCCTTGGCAGGTGATAGTCATCTACACAGGTGCAGCGTTCGTGCCATGCTGCCAGATAAAGAAAAACTCTTATTATTCAGATAGTTACAAAACAAATGACGCGGACTGGCAACGGCGTTCTGCATGATTGCCGCTTGGGGCTTCGTGCAGATTGCAGTATGGTCGGCGCTTTTGAACAACCAGGTGCGCCGTAGATGAAGCCGGAAACCCTCGAACTGCTGGTGACCCGCAGCATGCCGTTCGGCAAGTACCAAGGGCGAATCATTGCCGACCTGCCGGGGGACTACCTGGCGTGGTTCGCGCGCAAGGGTTTCCCGGCGGGAGAACTGGGTGGGTTACTGGCGTTGATGCATGAGATCGACCACAACGGGCTGGGTGATCTGTTGGTGCCGTTACGCAAGAAACATGGGCGCTGACAGGTCAAATCGGGCTTAGTGGGAGCGGCCTTGTGTCGCGAAAGGGCCGCAAAGCGGCCCCAACAATCTATGCGGCGAAGCTGAAATCTGGGGCTGCCATGCAGCCCTTCCGCGACACAAGGCCGCTCCCACAGGACGGGGGCAGCTCAGGCACTTTTAACCGGCGCCACCGCCAGCTCCACCTGCTCGCTCTTCTTGATCACCGCATACACCACCGCCGTCAACAGGCTGCCCGCCACGATCGCCAGCAAGTACAGCAGCGCATGGTTGATCGCATTGGGGATCAACAGCACGAACAAGCCGCCATGCGGTGCCATCAGCTTGCAGCCAAAGTACATCGACAATGCACCGGTCAGCGCACCGCCGACGATACTGGCCGGGATCACCCGCAGCGGGTCCTTGGCGGCAAACGGGATAGCCCCCTCGGAGATAAAGCACAAGCCCAGCGCCAGTGCCGCCTTGCCCGCCTCACGCTCGCTCTGGGCGAACTTGCGCCGGGCCAGGAAGGTGGCAATACCCAGGCCGATCGGCGGCACCATGCCAGCGGCCATGGTCGCCGCCATCGGCGCGTAGCTCGACGAAGCCAACAGCCCCACCGAGAAGGCATAGGCGGCCTTGTTGATCGGCCCGCCAAGGTCGACGCACATCATGCCGCCCAGCAACAGCCCCAGCAGAATGGCATTGGTGGTGCCCATGCTGTCGAGGAAGTGCGTAAGGCCTTCGAGCATCGCCGCTACCGGCTGGCCAACCACGTAGATCATCACCAGGCCGGTGAACAGGCTAGCCAGCAGCGGAATGATCAAAATCGGCTTGAGCGCTTCCAGGCTGCTCGGCAAGCGCGCCCAACGGGCAATGGCCTTGGCGCTGTAACCGGCAAGAAAACCCGCGACGATGCCACCAATGAAACCAGCCCCCAGGGTGCTGGCCAGCAAACCGCCGATCATGCCTGGGGCCAACCCCGGTCGGTCGGCAATGGACCAGGCGATGTAACCGGCCAGCAAAGGCACCATCAGCTTGAACGCAGCCTCGCCGCCAATCTGCATCAACGCCGCCGGCAAGGTGCCCGGCTGTTTGTAGGCCTCGATGCCGAACACGAACGACAGGGCAATCAGCAGGCCACCGGCCACTACCATCGGCAGCATGAACGACACGCCAGTGAGCAGGTGCTTGTATACCCCACTCTTCTCGCCTTTGGCTGCCGTGCTGGCCGCCGCAGCCTCTGCACTGTTTTCCACCTTGGCTTCGGCCAAGGCTTTGTCCAGCGTGGCGCGGGCCTGCTTGAGGGCGATGCCGGTGCCGCAGCGGTAAATACGCTTGCCGGCGAAACGCGCGGTGGGTACTTCGATGTCGGCGGCCAGCAACACCACGTCTGCTGCAGCGATGGCTTCGGCGGACAACGGGTTGCGCGCACCGACCGAGCCCTGGGTCTCGACGGTGAGCTGGTATCCCAGTTGCTGTGCGGCTTGCTGCAAAGCTTCTGCAGCCATGAAGGTGTGCGCAACGCCGGTCGGGCAGGCAGTGACGGCAACGATACGAGCAGCGCCGCTGCCAGCTGCGGCCGGGGTGTCAGGCAATGCGCTCAGCAGTTGGGCGTTGGCGGCCGCTTCGTCGAGGAAGCCCTCGCGATCAGCCAAGGCCTGGGACGGCGTACTCTTGTATAGGCGCTTGCCGACGAAGCGGGCCAGGTCCACCGGGCCGGTGCTGACCACCAGCACCCAGTCGGCCTCGGCGATCTGTGCCGCACTCAGTTGCCGCTCAGGGTGCTCGGCATCCAGCACTTCGACACTGGTGCTCCAACCACGTCGCTGGGCAGCGGCAGCCAGCAGGCGCGCGCTCAGCACACTCGATACCTGGCCGTTGGGGCAGGCGGTGACAATGGCAATGTTCATCGGCAACCCTCTTGTTGTTCTGTCAGTTGCACGGCGGCTTCCAGACGTTCCAGTTGCTCGCGGTCACGGATGCCGAAGCCAACCTGGGTGACGGCCTGGGCGGCAATTGCAGTGGCACGAATCAAGGTCTGCGCGGGGGCCTCGCCCTGCAGCAGGCCATGAACCATGCCGGCCACCAGCGAATCCCCCGCCCCCACCGTGCTGGCGACCCGCACCTTGGGCGGGCAGGCATGCACGGCCAGATCGCGGCGGAACCAGCTGACGCCCTGCTCCCCTGCAGAGACCACCACGTGCTCAACGCCAGCGGCCAGCAGGCGCTCGGCGGCAGCGCGCTGCTGCGCCGGGTTATCCACAGCCAGACCAAGCACTTCGCCCAGCTCCTCGGTATTGGGTTTCACCAGCCAGGGCGCAGCCTGCAGGCCAGCACGCAGGGCTTCACCGCTGCTATCCAGGGCCACCTTGAGGCCTTGCGCCTTCAGCTGTTCGAGCAACTGGCGGAACCAGTCGGCACTGATCCCACGCGGCAGGCTGCCGGCCACCACCACCGCATCATGACCTGGGGCGACCTGCTGCAGCCTGCGCAGCAAGGCGCTGCGTGCCGCCTCGTCGACCTCCGGGCCCTGGCCGTTGATATCGGTGACGCGGCCATCGGCCTCGACCAGCTTGATGTTGCTACGGGTTTCGCCCGGCACGCGGACAAAGCAGTCGGCAAAGCCGCGCCAGGCGATCAACGCCTCGAAGGGCTGCAGGTTGTCCTGCCCGAGGAAACCGCCGACGGTCACGCTGTGCCCCAGGTCGGCCAATACCTGGGCAACGTTCAGCCCCTTGCCCGCTGCGTGACTTTGCTGCGCTTGACTACGGTTGACCTGCCCAGGGCGCAGGGTGTCCAGGCCGACGGTGATATCCAGCGCCGGGTTCAGGGTAAGGGTGAGGATCTTGGCCATTCAGTAACGCTCCACCAGCGCGCGAACTGCCGCAGCGCTGTCCTGTTGCAAGGCTTCGCGCGCCAGGGCGCGGGCCGTCTGGTGATCGGCCTGGCGAACCAGTGCCTTGACTTCGGCGATGCTGCGCGCGGATACACTGAGCTCGTCCACGTCCAGGCCCAGCAGCACGGCGACCGCTTGCGGGTCGGCCGCCAGCTCGCCACACACGCCCACCCACTTGCCTTGGGCATGGGCGGCACGCACCGTCATGTCGATCAGGTTCAATACTGCCGGGTGCAGGCCGTCGGCCTGGGCCGAGAGGCTAGGGTGGCCACGGTCGATGGCCAAGGTGTACTGGGTCAGGTCATTGGTGCCGATGCTGAAGAAGTCCACTTCGCGCGCCAATTGCGCTGCCAGCAGGGCCGCCGAAGGCACCTCGACCATGATGCCCAGTTGCAGGTCGGCGACCGGGATTTCTGCACGCAGGCGCTCGACCATGGCCCGAGCCTCGCGCCATTCGTGCACCTGGCCAACCATCGGGAACATGATGCGCAGCGGTCGCTGGTCGGCGGCCCGTAGCAAGGCGCGCAACTGGTCTTCCATGATTTGCGGGCGCTGCAGCGTCAGGCGTACGCCACGTACACCAAGGAACGGGTTTTCCTCGGCGGCGATGGGCCAGTAAGGCAGCGGCTTGTCGCCACCGACATCGAGGGTGCGCACCATTAGTGGCCGCCCGCCCAGGCCATCGAGCACACGGCGGTACTCGGCCTCCTGGGTGGCCACGTCCGGCGCTTGAGGGTGGGCCATGAAAATCAGTTCGGTGCGCAGCAGGCCAACGCCTTCGGCGCCCTGCTCCACCACCTTGGCGATGCCGTTGCTGTCGCCAATGTTGGCGAACACCTCGACGGCATGACCATCACGGGTGACGGCTGGCTCGAAGCGGTTGGCCCAGGCAGCCTGCAGGCGCTGCTCACGCAGGTCGCGCTCGGCCAGCGCCTGTTGCAACTCATCCACTGGCGGCGCCACGCTGACCACTCCACGCTGGCCATCGAGCAGCAGCGGCGTGCCACTCTCCAGCAGCAGAATCGACGCACCTGCGCCGACCACCGCCGGAATGCCCAATGCACGGGCGACGATGGCACTGTGGGCCGTGGCACCGCCTTGGGCGGTGACGATGCCGGCAACCCGGTTCGGGTCCAGGCGGGCGACATCGGACGGGCCGACTTCAGTCATCACCAACACATAGGGTTGCTCGGGTTCAACCTGCGCCTGCACACCACACAGCTGCGCCAGCACGCGGCGGCCAATGTCGCGCAGGTCGGCGGCGCGCTCAGCGAGCAGGGCATCGTGCAACGACTCCTGCTGACGGGCTGCGGCTTCGATCACGGCCATCCAGGCGGCCGCAGCGCTTTCGCCCTGGGCCAGGCGCTGTTCGATATCGTCGGTCAGGGCCGGGTCGGCAAGCATTTCCTGATGGGTGACGAAAATTTCGCCAATGGCCTTGTCGCTGCGCAGCACCAACGCCTGCAGTTCGCCGTTCACACTGGCGATGGCTGCGCGCAGCTTCTGCCGCTCCTGGGCGCAGGATTCGCCACGCAACGGATAGTCGAACTCACGCTCGACACAGACATGCGCCGGGCCACTGGCAATGCCGGGCGCTGCGCCCACACCCTGGATACGGCTGCCGGCGGCTGGGGCCTGCAGCACTTCGGGTGGGTGATCGGCCATGGGCGTGACGCTCTGCGGCAGCGGTTCAACCTCTTCGCCAAGGCCTTGTTCGATAGCGGCCAGCAGCACCGGCAAGGCATCGGCGGCGATGCCAGGCTCGGCGACCAGTTCCAGCACCTGACCACGGCGGGCGCCCAGGCTCAGCAGCTTGCTCAGGCTCTTCAGCGACACCGCTGGCTGCGCGCTGTCGACCAGGCGCACACGGATTTCCCCTTCAAAGCCTTTGGCCAGCTGTGCCAGCACCTTGGCCGGGCGGGCATGCAGGCCATGAGGGTTGGCCAGCACAATACGCGCGCTGGGCCAATCCGCCGGCGCTTCGCCGCCCAGCACTTCCAGTACCGCGCGGCTGCTGGTGGCCTGGTAGAGCATCTGCCCACGGCCTTCAATCAGCACTTCGCACAGGCGCTCGAGCAAGGCTTGGTGAGCGGCGCCTAGGCTCGCCAGGCAGAACAAACCGTTGAGCGGTTGGTCGCGATAGCGCAACGGCTGCTGGGGGGTGATGAACGCCAGGCCCGGCTGACGTACCTGACGCTCGCTGTGCAGCCACCAAAGGCCCTCACCCAGCGGCAGCGGCTCGGCTTGCTGCAATACGGCGGCAAAGCCGCTGTCGACACAATCGGCACGTTGCAACAGGCGGGCACCGCGCCAGGCCAGTTCGTCGAAGTCTTCAGCCGGCAGGTTCAGGCCAACCAGCTGCGCATCCAGCGCCAGTGCCTGTGGTGCGCCCTGCAGCAGCTTGAGCAGCGCTTCGGCGGAACTGGCCCGGCGCAGCGCTTCGGCCAGGTCGGTCTCGCCCAGGGCGCGGGTGAGCAGCTGCAGCAGGCGCAGGTGTTCGTCGGAGCGAGCGGCGATACCGATGGCCAGGTAGACCATTTGCCCGTCACCCCAGTCCACACCCTCGGGGAACTGCAGCAGACGCACGCCGGTGGTATACACCAGATCACGGGTTTGCGGCGTGCCATGGGGGATGGCGATGCCCTGGCCAAGAAACGTCGAGCCCTGCACCTCGCGGGCTTGCAGCCCTTGCAGGTAACCCTCGGCGACCAGGCCGTCCCCGACCAGCCGGTCCGCCAGCAGGCTCAATGCCTCGGCCTTGTCGGCGGCCGTCTGGCCCATGGCTATCTGCTCCTTGGCGAGCTCGAGCATGACCTTCTCCTTTTGCAGTTCCCGTTCGGGTACTGGAGTATTGTTGTGAAATTCACATAAAGGGCCAGTTCCGCAGCCTTGCACGGATGGCAGCCGAGGCAGAAAATTCGGCAGCTGAAACGTTTAACCTGACCAGACGGCCACGTTACTCGATAATCTGCCCGGTAAAAAGCCCCATCCTGTCGGACAATTGCGACAATGGTCGTCTGCGCGTGATGCCCGTGCCGGGTCAAACTACCCGGTCCGGCCTTACAGCCAGCCCCGGTAATAACAAGGAAAATTCGGTGAAACTCAGCGATATCGCCCGTCTGGCCGGTGTGTCCGTGACCACTGCCAGCTACGTCATCAACGGCAAGGCTGAACAGCAGCGCATCAGCAACAGTACTGTCGAGCGGGTACGCGCGGTGGTCGAAGCCCACGGCTTCACCCCCAACCCGCAGGCTGCTGGGCTGCGCAGCCGGCATACCCGCACCCTGGGCTTCATTCTCCCGGATCTGGAGAACCCCAGCTACGCCCGCATTGCCAAGCAACTGGAGCAAGGCGCCCGCGCCCGCGGCTACCAGTTGCTGATCGCCAGCAGCGACGACCAGCCCGACAGCGAGCGCCAACTGCAGCAGCTGTTCCGTGCGCGCCGATGCGATGCATTGTTCGTTGCCAGCTGCCTGCCGCCAGAAGATGACAGCTACCGTGACTTGCAGGACAAAGGCCTGCCGGTGATCGCCATCGACCGCCGCCTGGACCCTGCGCACTTCTGCTCGGTGATCAGCGATGACCGCGATGCCAGCCGCCAACTGGCCGCCAGCCTGCTCAATTCGGCCCCACGCAGCATTGCCTTGATCGGCGCACGCCCCGAGCTGTCGGTCAGCCAGGCGCGCGCAGGCGGTTTCGACGAAGCCCTGCAAGGTTATGCCGGCGAAGTGCGCCGCTACCAGGGCGAAGCGTTCAGCCGCGAGTGCGGCCAACGCCTGATGCAGCAGCTGATCGAAGACCTGGGTGGCTTGCCGGATGCCCTGGTGACCACCTCCTATGTGCTGCTGCAAGGGGTGTTCGACACCCTGCAGGCACGCCCTGCCGACTCGCGTCAGCTGCAACTGGGCACCTTTGGCGACAACCAACTGCTCGACTTCCTGCCGCTACCGGTCAATGCCATGGCCCAGCAGCATGGCCTGATTGCCGCCACCGCGCTGGAACTGGCCCTGGCCGCAATTGAGGAAAAACGCTACGAACCCGGCGTGCATGCCGTTGGCCGCACCTTCAAGCAACGCATCACAGCGGCCTGAAAATGCGCCTGATCGACACCCACACTCACTTGGACTTCCCCGACTTCGACGCCGACCGCTCGCGCCTGCTGGCCAACGCGGCGGCACGCGGGGTGGAACGGATGGTGGTGCTGGGGGTTTATCAGGCAAATTTCCAACGGGTGTGGGACCTGGCCTGCGCCAATGAACGCCTGTTTGCGGCACTCGGCCTGCACCCGGTGTACCTCGACGAGCATCGCCCAGAGCACCTGACGCAATTACGCCAATGGCTGGAGCGCCTGCGCGGCGACCCGCGGCTATGCGCCGTGGGCGAGTTTGGCCTGGACTATTACCTTGAGGACCTGGACAAAACGCGCCAACAGGGCCTGTTCGAAGCGCAACTGCAAATGGCCTGCGACTTCGACCTGCCCGCGCTGTTGCATGTGCGCCGCAGCCATGCCCAGGTAATTGCCACGCTCAAGCGTTACAAACCGGTGCGGGCGGGGGTGATCCATGCGTTTGCCGGCAGTTACGAAGAGGCCCGTGAGTACATCAAGCTGGGCTTCCGCCTCGGGCTTGGCGGCGCCGGCACCTGGCCGCAGGCGCTGCGGCTGCGCAAGACGCTGGCGCGGCTGCCGCTGGAGAGCGTGGTGCTGGAGACCGATGCGCCGGATATGGCGCCGGTGATGCACCCAGGGATGCGCAACAGCCCGGAACACTTGCCGGACATTGCCGGGGCGCTGGCCCAGGTGATGGGCTTGGATGTAGAAGAGCTGGCGCAGGCCAGTAGCCGCAATGCCTGCGAGTTGTTTGGCTGGTGAAATCCAGGTGAGCGTGGTTTTTGTGGCGGCGGCCATGAATCAAACCAGCACGGTCCACAGCGCGAACCCGGCATACCACAACACCGCACAGCGCAGCAGCAGCTCCCACAGGCTGTCCAGCCGCCCCAGCCCACGCTGGCTGTCTTCTTCCTCTGGAATGTCATCGGCAATACGCCCGACCCGGGCCACCAGGTGCGCGGCGCTGATGTGCCAGTTGAGCACCTCGTGCAGCATTACCCGTGTCACGGCGAGGAAGTTGCCCACCAGGGCAAAGCTCAGCGCCAGCACCCGTACTGGCAGCCAGTCCATGATGTGCCGCAGCTGCTCGGCACGCGCCTTGAGCGTTGGCTGCTTGCTGTGTTCGCCACACAGTGCCAGCAGTCGATAAGCCAACGCCGCACCGGGGCCCAACACGAAATACCAGAAGATCACCGCGAAAAAGCCCTGGTACACCTGCCACAGCAGGTTGCCTTGTACCCGTACCAGCAGGCTGTGCGGCTCATCGGCCACCAGGCCCAGGTCACGCTCGGCCACATGCAGCGCCGCCTGGTCGTCGCCCCGCCGCCAGGCATCGCGGAACGGGCCCATCGAGGCCTTGGCATCGCCACGGCCCAGGCTGTAGATCAGCACCAGCAGGTGCACCGGCAAGGCCAGCAAGCCATAGGCCACTGGCTCCAGCACATGCAGCAGCAATACCAGCAGCGCGACCGGCGCCAAGACCAGAATGGCCAGCGTCCACCACGGGTGCACCTTACCGCTGCGCTCAAGGCGTACAAGTTCGCCAAGGAAGAACCCATCGCGCTGCACCTGATGGCGCAAAGCCGAGAACTTCTCGACCCACAGCGCCAGCAACAAAACCAGAAAACTCATGCCTCATCCTCATTGTGCTGCAGCGCCTGACGGTAGCGCGGCCAATCGAAGGCCGGGCCGGGGTCGGTCTTGCGCTGCGGGGCAATGTCGCTATGGCCCTGGATGCGGCTCAGGTCGATGGCCGGCCAGGCACCGCGGATGTGCCGGGTAAGTTGCTCCAGCACAGCGTACTGGGCATCGGTATAGGGCTGGTCGTCGGTACCCTCCAGTTCGATGCCGATGGAAAAGTCATTGCAGCCCTCGCGCCCGTCGAAGCTCGACACCCCCGCATGCCAGGCGCGGTCACGTAACGATACGAACTGGGTCACCGCACCGTCACGCTCGACGAACAGGTGCGCCGACACTGTCAGATGGTTGATGCTGGCAAAGTAGGGATGTTCATCGGGGTCCAGACAGTTCTGGAAGAACTGCTGCACCTTGCCGGTGCCGAAACAGGCCGGGGGCAAGCTGATGTTGTGGATCACCAGCAGGGAAATCGATTCGCCCTCTGGGCGCGCATTGAAGTTCGGCGAGGGGCAGTGGGTGATTCCGATTCCGTGGAACCAGCCAGTGGCACGGTCCAATTGCATGGGGCAGATCCTGAAAACGCCATGAACAAGACAACAGTATGCCCTGTGGCCAACACCGTGTGCATGTGAATGATTGTAATGCTGCCGCTACTGCACCAGCCCTTGCCGCAAGCCGTCGAGCACGGCCTCCAGTGCACGCTCGAACAGCAGCCCGTCATCCAGCACGCGCACTTCGCCCCGCTGCAGTGCCTGGGCCAGGCTGGTGCTGCTCCATTCGCGCACTTTCATGCCGGTGCGGTTGGCGAACACCAGCCGGTCACTGCTGTTTATACGTGCCACCAGCTTGCAGCGCAGGGGTTCGTCTTCATCGAGCGCCTCGACCCAGGTGCCGATGCGCAGGCGCTGAGCCTGGTGTAACGCTGCAGCCTGCCCGTCGGCGATCTGCAGCGGCACACAGGCGGGCTCTTCGGCCATTGCCAGCACAATGTCTTCGGCCACCCGTACATCAGCCAGTGGTTGCCCATCGCCACTCGGCAGCACCTGGGCACCTGCGCAGGCGCGCAGGTGCAACTGCTCCAATTGCAGGAAGAACTCGCGGGTGGCCAGCGCGTCCAGGGCCACGCTGGCCAAGCCCTCACGCAGCGCCTTGAGCAGGCCCGGCACCTGCTGCAACAAGGCTTGTGGCTCATGGGGCGCAGTGATGCTGGCCAGCAGCGTGTCCATCGTCTGCAACGCGTCGCGCCATTCCTGGGAATTCTCGCCCTGTTTCAGCCAAGCCAGCAGCAACACCTGGCTCCAGGCCTGTACCAACATGTGTACCACCACCTGCGGCAATACTCGGCCGCGCAGGCGCTGGTTGAGCACATCTTGCACCTGTTGCCTGGCCTGCAGCGTCCGGGCTCGGCCTTCTTCGGCATCACGGGTGCGTTGTTCCAGCAACTCGTTGCGCCGCCGCTCGTCCTGGTTGAAAGCGAGGAAGTCGTCGAGCAGCTCGGTGAACAAGCCGACATCTTCGGCAAAATCATTGAGCAGGCGCTGGACGATTCGCTCTACCCGCAAGTGCAAGCTGTCACGCTGCCCTTCCCTGCCGTATTCCCAGCCAATCGCCGCACCGGCGACCTCGTTGAGCAGCCGGCGCGCCGGATGGCTCGCGCGGCTGAACAGCCCCTTGTCCAACAAGGCCACCTTGAGTAGCGGAATGTGCAAGCGGGCAATCAGCGCCCGCAGGCTGGCCGGCAGGTTGTCGTCGTTGTGGATGAAGGCGAACAGCATGCCAACCAGGTTGATCATGTCTTCGTCGGCCACGGCAAGGCGCCGGCGCGTGCCACTGCGCACGCTGACCCGCAACAACAGTTGCTCAAGCTGCTGGCCGAGCTCGAAATCATCGGCCTCGTGGGTGGCGGGCACGTAGTGCTGCAAATGCGATAGCAGCCGGAGCAGGTCGGCGCAGCTGATCGGCTGGGCGGCAGACACTGCCTGCAAGCGCGGGGCGAACTGCCCGCGCACCGGGGCCAGCAGCGCCTGCACCGAGGCAAAGAAAGCCTGCCCTGCCGCATCCGCGCCCACCGTCTGACCAAGGTTCGCGTGCCCCCTCCGTGCACGCATGCGCTGGTCTTCAGCCCGCCGCCGCGGTGCCGGCTGCAGTTCGGGCAGCACACCGGCGGCGGCCAGCAGTTGGTTGGCTTCGCCATAGATCACATCGGCATCGCGCAGCACATAGCGCTCGAACAGCTTGAGCAGCACCAGCTTGACCCGCAAACCAACCCCAAGGTTACGCCCGGCATCGAGGAAGTAACTGCATAATGCGGCAGGCCCCAACGGGTTGTGCGGCTCGTACAGCGGCCGGTCGAGCAGCGCCTGCAAACGCAAGCCCAACTGCTGCAAGGCAATGCCATCGCGTGACAACACCCGCGCCACCATGCCATCGATGGCGGCAGCCCGCTCCAGTTGGGCCTTGCTGCAAAGGTTGCCCGGCTCGACCTGCTGAGCCAGCAGGTCGACTTGGCCAATGCGCGCAAAGGTGTCGTAGAACGTATCGAGAAAACCACGTTCGATGCTTTTGCGCTTCAGGCGCAAGTCGCGCATGGCCTCGAAGTACAGGCTCTGGTCACAGCAGTCCAAGGCCTTGTCGGCCATTTCGAAAAGGGTGTCGTCGGCGTTGTCGAACAAGTCCTGCAAACCCTGA
The DNA here is from genome assembly GCF_001320565.1 of Pseudomonas sp. NBRC 111132. Taxonomy (NCBI): domain Bacteria; kingdom Pseudomonadati; phylum Pseudomonadota; class Gammaproteobacteria; order Pseudomonadales; family Pseudomonadaceae; genus Pseudomonas; species Pseudomonas sp. NBRC 111132. Next base: position 11,258 of record NZ_BCBI01000040.1, on the reverse strand, counting down.
CGCAACTGCAGAGCAGCCTTGTCGCGCACTTGCAGTAGCAAGACCGGAAGGCAAGGCAGAGGCGCACGCCCGCCTCGGTCGATGGCTGCCGCCAAGGGCACCACCTTGCCTTCTTTTTGCATCCTGGACTCCTTGCAGGGTGTCTTGCCCGGACGGGCCCATCATCGTCAAAGCTATGACGCCAAATACTGGTCGCCATTATCGATAAAATTTCGTACAGCTGCCAGCGCCGTTTTACAGGCTGTTCAGTGACCCTGTTTTGCACGGTCTGCTCACCACGCCCGACCAATGGTCATCATCAAGGCGGCTGTACACGCAAGCCCTCTGCCCTATAATCGCCGGCATCTAGCTTGTGGAGCCGAACATGCCGAACCTACGCCTTGCCGACCTGACCGCTGAAATTGAAGCCAACGTGCGCCGCGCATTGTTGGAGGACATCGGCAGTGGCGATATCACCGCGCAGTTGATCCCGGCCGAGCGCCTGGCCAAGGCCACCATCATCACCCGCGAGGATTGCGTAATCGCCGGCACCGCCTGGGTCGATGCCGTCTTCCGCCAGCTCGACCCGCGTGTTGCAGTGCACTGGCAGGTGGCCGACGGTGAACGGGCTACTGCCAATCAGCCGCTGTTCCATCTGGAAGGCCCGGCCCGCTCGCTGCTCAGCGGTGAGCGCAGCGCGCTGAATTTCTTGCAGATGCTGTCGGGGGTCGCCACCCGTGCACGCTTCCTCGCCGACCTGGTGGCAGACACCCAGGTACGCCTGCTGGACACCCGCAAAACCCTGCCTGGGCTGCGCTTGGCGCAGAAGTACGCGGTGACCTGTGGCGGCTGCGACAACCATCGCATCGGCCTGTACGACGCCTTCCTGATCAAGGAAAACCATATTGCTGCCAGCGGCGGCGTAGCCCAAGCCGTGGCGGCGGCGCACCGCATCGCACCGGGCAAACCGGTGGAAATCGAGGTGGAGAGCCTGGAAGAACTGCGTGAGGCGCTGGCCGCTGGTGCAGACATCATCATGCTCGACGAGCTCAACCTGGACGAAATGCGCGAAGCGGTGCGTATCAACGCTGGCAAGGCCAAGCTGGAGGCCAGTGGCGGGGTAAACGAAACGACCTTGCGGGTGATTGCCGAGACTGGGGTGGACTACATCTCGATTGGCGCCATGACCAAGGATGTAAAGGCGGTAGACCTGTCGATGCGATTGAGCCTGTGAGCTGAACGCAGGCAACAAAAAACCGGCCACTGAGCCGGTTTTTTGTTGCCTTGCTGGATCAGAACGAAGCGTTGGCCAACCCGTCCAGGTAACGCTCCACATCCAATGCCGCCATGCAGCCAGCGCCGGCCGAGGTAATGGCCTGACGGTAAACGTGGTCAGCCACGTCACCGGCGGCGAACACGCCCTCGACGTTGGTGGCGGTGGCATTGCCTTCACGGCCGCCATTGACTACCAGGTAGCCGTCCTTCAAGGTCAGCTGGCCTTCGAACAGCGAAGTGTTCGGGGTGTGGCCAATGGCGATGAATACGCCGTCGACCTTGATCTCGTCACTGCTGCCATCGTTGTTCTTCAGGCGCGCACCGGTCACGCCCATGTTGTCACCCAGCACTTCGTCCAGGGTGGCGTTGAGCTTGAGCTCGATCTTGCCTTCGGCCACGCGCGCGTTCAGCTTGTCGACCAGAATCTTCTCGGCGCGGAAGGTTTCGCGACGGTGTACCAAGGTCACCTTGCTGGCGATGTTGGCCAGGTACAGCGCCTCTTCCACGGCAGTGTTGCCACCGCCGACCACGGCGACCGGCTTGTTGCGGTAGAAAAAACCGTCGCAAGTAGCACAGGCCGAAACGCCTTTGCCCATGAAGGTTTCTTCCGACGGCAGGCCCAAGTAGCGAGCGCTGGCGCCAGTGGCGATGATCAGCGCGTCGCAGGTGTACTTGCCACTGTCACCCTGCAGGGTGAACGGCTTGTTGGCCAGGTCGACAGCATTGATGTGGTCGAAGACGATTTCGGTTTCGAAACGCTCGGCATGCTCTTGCATACGCTGCATCAGCGCCGGGCCGGTCAGGCCGTGGGGGTCGCCCGGCCAGTTGTCGACTTCGGTGGTGGTGGTCAGCTGGCCACCGGCCTGCATGCCGGTGATCAGCAGCGGCTTGAGGTTGGCACGGGCGGCATACACCGCAGCGCTATAACCGGCAGGGCCGGAACCGAGAATGATGACGCGCGAATGACGTACTTCAGACATGTCGAACTCCTGTCGAGCGGGCCGGTATCGGTGTACCGGCTGCGCCAGCTGGAAAATTAAAAAGGACCCACGCAGCACTTGGGGAAGGCTACAACGCGCAGGCCCAGAAAGCGGAAAGTTGAGCGCACTGTAGCGAGGTCGCAAAGATTAAGGAAATATCCTTCGACAATCCACCTCATAGGCATCGTCTATGCTGCGATTTCATCGATAGCCATGCCCCTGACGCTTTTGTTACAGCCCGTTTCCCGCCCGCTACCCGCCTTTCGTCGGCGCGGCAAACTCGGTAAGGTCAGCGCGTTTTCCTTCTGTGCGGAGTAACTAGATGCAAGCCCCTGTCCTCTCTGGCCCCCAGTACCTGCGTGAAGGCCTGAAACTGGTGCTGAGCCCCAACCTGCGGTTGTTCGTGCTGCTGCCGCTAACGGTCAACCTGCTGCTGTTCGGTGGCCTGATCTACTTCGCCGGCCACCAGTTCGGGCTGTGGCTCGATGCCTTGATGCCAACGCTGCCTGACTGGTTGAGCTTCCTCAGCTACATCCTTTGGCCGTTGTTCGTTGCCTTGCTGCTGCTGATGGTGTTTTTCACCTTCACCCTGGTGGCAAACATCATCGCCGCCCCATTCAATGGCTTCCTGGCGGAAAAGGTCGAGGTGGTGGTCCGTGGCGAAGACACCTTCCCAGCGTTCAGCTGGGGCGAACTGCTGGCCATGGTACCGCGCACCTTCAGCCGCGAAATGCGCAAGCTGGGGTACTTCCTGCCGCGGGCCATCGGCCTGTTCATCCTGTCGCTGATCCCGGTGGTCAACGTGGTGGCGGCGCCGCTGTGGCTCATCTTCGGTGTGTGGATGATGGCCATCCAGTACATCGACTACCCGGCGGACAACAACAAGATGAGCTGGCAGGACATGCTCGCCTGGCTGCGCCAGAAGCGCTGGCAAAGCCTGGGCTTTGGCGGCATCACCTACCTGGCGCTGATGATTCCGGGGGTGAACGTGCTGATGATGCCGGCGGCGGTGGCGGGGGCTACGTTGTTCTGGGTGCGCGAGCGCAACTGATCCCCGCGCCCGCCATACCCCTGCCGGGCTGGGGCGTCACTGCCCCAATCGGCTGGAGAACTGCCCCACCACATCCACCACTCGCTTCGCCCCATCCTGAATCTCGACAATCACGCTGCCCGTCTCGTCCGCCAGCGCCAGCCCCTGTTCGGCCTGGCGCTTGCTGGTGTCGATGATCGACACTGCCGCCTGCGCCAGTTGCTCGTTCTGCTGCACCACCCGAGCGATTTCCTCGGTGGCGGTGCTGGTGCGCGAGGCCAGTTGGCGCACTTCGTCGGCAACCACGGCAAACCCCCGCCCTTGCTCGCCCGCACGGGCCGCTTCGATGGCTGCGTTAAGCGCCAGCAGGTTGGTTTGCCCAGCAATGTCGCTGATGGTCTTGATGATCGAACCGATCACCCGCGACTGAGTATCAAGTGCCTGGATACCCTCGGCCGCCTCTTGCATCGAGGCCTCCAGGCCACGCATCACGCTGACGGTCTGGGTGACTACCTCGGTGGCCTTGCGGGCACTGACATCGGTACCCAGGGAGGTGCTGTAGGCGACATCTGCCGCCTCGGCCACTGCCTGCTCCTGGTTGACCTGATCGGTAATCACCGTGGCGAACTTGACCACCTTGTACAGCACGTCGTGGGCATCGAAAATCGGGTTATACGAAGCCTCCAGCCAAATCACCCGGCCATGGGCATCAATGCGTTTGAAGCGCTCGGCAACGTATTCACCACGGCGCAGCTTGTCCCAGAAGGCCTGGTAGCCGGCCGAGTTGGCCTCCTCCGGCTCGCAGAATATGCGGTGGTGCTTACCGCGAATCTGCTCCAGACGATAACCGACGGTGGCGAGGAAACGGTCGTTGGCGGTGAGGATGGTGCCGTCGAGCTCGAACTCGATCACTGCGGTGGAGCGCATCAGCGCCTTGATCAGGCTTTCGTGCTCGCGCGAGGTCTCGATAGTACGGGTAAGGTCGCTGGAATGCAGGGTGAAGTACTTGATGCGCCCCTCGCTGTTCTTGACCGGCTGCAGGATCGAACGCAGCCAGGCCTCCTGCCCATTGCCGCGCAACAGACGGAACGCGCCGTTCAGGTGCTCGCCCCGGCTGATCGCGCTTTTCATGCGCTGGTAAAAGTCGAGGGTCTTCACATGAGCCGGGACGATGTCCTCGATATTGCGCCCAAGCAATTGTTCGGCACGGTAGAGCATCTCGCTCTCGAAGTTGCCGTTGACCATCTCGATCCGTCCTTGAGGGTCGAGCTGCAGTACCAGCATCTCGCTGTCGAGGCTACTCTTGACCTGTTCCATGGACATCAGGTCTTCGCGCAACTGCCGGATTTCTTGCTTGAGCTTGTTGTTGAACATCACCGCTCTCCTGGAGCGCATCACGTAGTCGAATGCATCTTCATCGGCTGCCGATGACACCTTCTTGAGTGCCGTGCGAGGAAATATTCATAAAGGCGAAAGCGTCAGCGGTCAGGCGTCATCTGTACGTCACATGGCAGTCACATTGGCGCAATCCTGCAGGCGGAAACTTTTTGTCATGAATACACCCGCCCTACGCATTACCCTGGTCAGTGAAACCTTCCCACCCGAGATCAACGGCGTGGCCAACACCCTTGGCCGCCTCAGTGAAGGCTTGCGTCAACGCGGCCATGAGGTCGAGGTGGTACGGCCGCGCCAGGCCGGCGAAGCCCCCGTGCAAAACGACCCGCATCTGATGCTGTGCCGTGGTTGGGCCCTGCCGGGCTATCCGGGTTTGCAGTGGGGCGAGGTATCGATGCACAAGCTGTTGCGTCGCTGGCGCCGGCAGCGCCCGGATGTGCTGTACATCGCCACCGAAGGGCCGCTAGGGCTCAGTGCCCTGCGCGCAGCCAGGCGCCTGGGTATCGCGGTCGTCAGCGGCTTCCACACCAACTTCCCGCAGTACTCCGGCCAGTACGGTCTGGGCCTGCTGGCGCGCCTGCTCACCCACTATCTGCGCTGGTTCCATCGGCGCACGGCGATCACCTTGGTACCCAGTGTCAGCCAGCGCCTGGAGCTTGAACGCCGTGGGTTCGAGCGCCTGGAACTGTTGGCACGAGGTGTCGATGCCGGCCTGTTCAACCCGACCCGGCGCAACCAGGCGTTGCGTGAAAGCTGGGGGCTCGGCCCGGATGATATCGCCGTATTGCATGTCGGACGGCTGGCGGTGGAAAAGAACCTTGGCTTGCTGCGGCCTTGTCTCGAGGCATTGCAGAAAACTTATCCACAGAAGCGCTTGCGTCTGATCATGGTCGGTGACGGCCCGCAGCGTGCCAGCCTCCAACAGCAGGTGCCAGATGCAGTGTTCTGTGGCGCCCAGCGCGGCGAGCTGCTGGCCGAGCACTATGCCAGCGGCGACCTGTTCCTGTTCCCCAGCTTGACCGAGACCTTTGGCAACGTGGTGCTCGAGGCCATGGCTTCGGGGTTGGCGGTGGTGGCTTATGACGAGGCGGCAGCTGCGCAGCATATTCGCCATGGACACAGTGGCGGGCTGGCCATGCCAGGGGATGAGGCCGCATTCATCGATGCCGCCTGCTGGCTGCTGGAAGAAGAGGAAACCTTGCGCCGGGTGCGCCTGAATGCGCGGCAGCATGCCAGCCGTCAGGGCTGGCCCGCGATTGTCGAGCAGTTCGAGGGGTATCTGCATTCAGCCCAGAACCCATCTGCTGCCGCACCTGCTTCAAGCTTGGGCCCCACGCGATCAGTGTAGGAGCGGCCTTGCCCCGCGAATGGGCCGTACAGCGGCCCCCGGATTTCAGCACTACCGCAACCATCGAGAGGCCGCGTTGCGGCCCTTTCGCGGCACAAGGCCGCGCCTACAGGAAGTGCGTAAAACTTCAGGCAAGTGCTTTTTCTATGGCCTGGACTACCGCCGGGTCATCCGGCGCCGTGCGCGGTGAAAAACGCGCCAGTACTCGCCCATCCTTGCCCACCAGAAACTTCTCGAAGTTCCAGGTGATGTCACCGGGGAACTCGGCCCCCTCACCCGCCAGCAGACGGTACAGCGAATGGCGCTGCGGGCCGTTGACCTCCAACTTGCCCCCCAGCGGGAAGCTCACCCCATAGTTGAGGCTGCAGAAGTCCTGGATTTCCTTTTCGCTACCCGGCTCCTGGCCGGCAAACTGGTTGCACGGCAGGCCAAGCACGTTGAAGCCCTTGTCCTTGTAAACCTGGTAGAGGTTTTCCAGGGCCTTGTATTGCGGCGTGAGACCACATTTGGAGGCAACGTTGACCACCAGCACCACTTGCCCCTTGAACGGTGCGAGCGGCAGCTCTCCGCCGTTCAGCGCGTCCAGTTTCAGGTCGTGAAATGCACTCATGATGAAATCCCCTCTCAGGTTCCCGGTTGCCGCGGGGGCGAATTGCGCCCACTAAAAAGGCGCTCGTCCAAACCGTCCACCTCCCGTAGGAAGGCAAATCGGCTTGCCCGAGCGCCTGGCGACTTTCTGAGCTTAGCGCAGAAAATCAGTGGTGATGGCCACCTTCACCGTGGATGTGGCGGTGAGCGATTTCTTCTTCGCTGGCGTCACGCACGTCGACAACCTTTACCTTGAAGGTCAGGCGCTGGCCGGCCAGTGGGTGGTTGCCGTCAACGGTGACGTCGTCGCCGTCGAGGTCGCGGATGGTGACGATCTGCATCTGGCCGTCCGGTGCCGAAGCGTGGAACTGCATGCCCACTTCCAGCTCGTCGACGCCTTCGAACAGGCTGCGGTTCAGGGTGCTGACCAGCTCGGCCAGGTATTCGCCGTAGGCGTCTTCCGGCTCGATGGTAACGTTCAGCTCGTCACCAGCCTGTTTACCTTCCAGGGCTTTTTCCAGGCCTGGGATGATGTTGCTGGCACCGTGCAGGTAGACCAGCGGCGCGCCACCGGCGGAGCTGTCGATGGTCTCCCCGGCGTCGTTGGTCAGGGTATAGTCGATGGAGACAGCCTTGTTGGCGGCGATCAGCATGGGGCAAGACCTTTTGCAAAAGAATGTAGAGCGGACAAGTGTAACCAAGCCATCGTCCGATTGCGAACGCACCTCGGACGAGCAACGGCCCATCAGTCGGATCACAGGCTTCCATCTGGACGAAGAAGGCCATTGGGTGGCCGAACTGTCCTGCGGCCACACCCAACACCTGCGCCACCAACCGCCGTGGCAGGCACGCCCCTGGGTGCTCGACCCGGCCCAGCGCGCGCAGCACATTGGCCAGCCTTTCGCGTGCGGCTGGTGCGCACAAGGGGCCGATAGCGCTACCCTTGGCCGTTAATTTCTTGCACCGCTTATTTCGAGAAGCACGCATGCAGACATTTTTCATTGCGCCGACCGACTTCGGTGTCGGCCTGACATCCATCAGCCTGGGCCTGGTGCGTACCCTGGAGCGCGCCGGCCTGAAGGTCGGTTTCTTCAAGCCGATCGCCCAACCCCACCCGGGTGACACCGGCCCCGAGCGCTCTACCGAACTGGTGGCTCGCACCCACGGTATCAACCCTCCGGTACCACTGAGCCTGGCCCAGGTCGAGCGCATGCTCGGCGATGGCCAGTTGGACGAGTTGCTGGAGGAAATCATCCGTCTCTACCAGCAAGCCTGTATCGGCAATGACGTGGTAGTGGTCGAGGGTATGGTGCCCACGCGCCACGCCAGCTACGCCGCGCGGGTCAACCTTCACCTGGCGAAAAGCCTGGATGCCGAGGTGATCCTGGTATCGGCACCGGAAAACGAAGTGCTCAGCGAACTGTCCGGCCGGGTCGAACTACAGGCCCAGCTGTTCGGCGGGCCGCGCGACCCGAAAGTGCTCGGGGTGATCCTCAACAAGGTTCGCACCGACGAGAGCATGGCCGACTTCGCCACCCGCCTGCGTGAACACTCGCCGTTGCTGCGCGGCAATGACTTCCGCCTGCTTGGCTGCATTCCCTACCAACCCGAGCTGAACGCCCCGCGTACCCGCGACGTGGCCGAGCTGCTCGGCGCCCAGGTGCTCAATGCCGGCGACTACGAGCAGCGGCGCATGAGCAAGATCATCATCTGCGCACGCACGGTCGCCAACACCGTGCCGCTGCTGACCTCGGGTACCCTGGTGGTCACGCCGGGCGACCGCGACGACATCATCCTCGCCGTCAGCCTGGCAGCAATCAATGGCGTGCCACTGGCCGGCCTGCTGCTGACCAGCGACAGCAAGCCCGACGCGCGCATCCTTGGCCTGTGCCGCGGCGCACTGCAGGCCGGCCTGCCGATCCTGTCGGTCAGCACCGGCTCGTACGACACGGCCAACCAGCTCAACTCGCTGAACCGCGAGATTCCCGTGGACGACCGCGAGCGCGCCGAGTTCATCACCGACTTCGTCGCCAGCCACCTCGACGCAGCCTGGCTGCACCAACGCTGCGGCACCCCGCGTGAAATGCGCCTGTCGCCGGCAGTGTTCCGCTACCAGTTGATCCAGCGCGCGCAGCAGGCCAACAAGCGCATCGTTTTGCCAGAAGGTGCCGAGCCGCTGTTGGTGCAGGCCGCAGCCATCTGCCAGGCCCGTGGCATTGCCCGCTGCGTACTGCTAGCCAAGCCCGAAGATGTCGAGGCCGTGGCCCGCGCTCAAGGCATTGCCCTGCCGCCCGGCCTGGAAGTCCTCGACCCCGAGCTGATTCGCGGGCGCTACGTGGAGCCCATGGTGGCGCTGCGCAAGAGCAAGAACCTCAACGCACCGATGGCCGAGCAGCAACTGGAAGACCCGGTCGTGATCGGCACCATGATGCTGGCCCTGGACGAAGTGGACGGCCTGGTCTCGGGCCTGGTTCACTCCACCGCCAATACCATCCGCCCGGCGCTGCAGTTGATCAAGACCGCGCCAGGCTCAAGCCTGGTGTCGTCGGTGTTCTTCATGCTGTTCCCCGAGCAGGTACTGGTGTACGGCGACTGCGTGATGAACCCCCACCCCAGTGCTGCCGAACTGGCAGAGATCGCCCGCCAGAGCGCCGAATCGGCGCAGGCCTTCGGCATCGCGCCGCGGGTGGCGATGATCAGTTATTCAAGCGATTCGGCCAGCGATGAAGAAGTCGAGAAAGTGCGCGAAGCGACTCGCCTGGCGCAAGGTGCAGCAGAGGCGTTGCTGATCGATGGGCCTTTGCAGTATGACGCGGCAGCCAACCCGGCCATTGCTCGGGAGCTGGCACCAGGCAGCCCTGTGGCCGGGCGTGCCACGGTGTTCGTGTTCCCCGACCTGAATACCGGCAATACCACGCACAAGGCGGTGCAGCGTAGCACCGACGGGGTCAGCCTGGGGCCGATGTTGCAGGGTTTGCGCAAGCCAGTGAACGATTTGCCACGCGGGGCACAGGTTGACGATATCGTGCATACCATTGCCCTGACGGCGATTCAGGCCAGCGTGGTGCGCTAGCAAATCACTGGGGCCGCAAAGCGGCCCCAGGAATCAATCAGGGATACTGCTGAACCTGACCTTGCTGCTGGTCATACTGCTGCCCCGGAATCGGCTTCAGGTTCACTTCCACGCGGCGGTTCTGCGCACGGCCATTGGCGTCGGCGTTGCTGGCGATCGGCTGGTCCGGGCCCATGCCACGTACCGAGATGCGCGAGGCATCCACACCCTGCGAGGTCAGGTAGGTGCTGACTGCCTGCGCGCGGCGCTGGGACAGGTCCATGTTGTGCTGGCGGCTGCCGGTGCTGTCGGTAAAGCCGACCACTTCGATGGTGTTCTGGTTGAACTGCTTGAACGAGCCCGCCAGGTTGTTCAGCGGCGAGTAGAAGCTTGGCGCGATGTTGGCCGAGTCGGTAGCGAAGGTGATGTTGCCCGGCATGATCAGTTTGATCTGGTCACCCTGGCGCTGCACTTCCACGCCAGTGTTGGCCATTTGCGCGCGCAGTTCGGCTTCTTGCTTGTCGGCGTAATAGCCATAACCGGCGGCGGCGGCACCCACTGCGGCAGCACCGATCAGCGCACCCTTGCCACGGTTGTTGTGGTCGATGGCGGCACCGGCGATGGCGCCGGCCAGCGCGCCCAGGCCGCCGTACTTGGCGGTCTTGCTCATCCCAGTGGAGCCCTGCGCCTGACCCTGGTTGTCGTAAGGATTCTGGCTGGCACAGCCAGTCATCAGGGCAGCGGCAGTTGCGACGATAATCAGACGACGCATGGTGAACATGGACAAGCTCCTACTAAAATTCGTAAATGCGGCAGATCTCAAAGGGATCTATGCCAGCCTTGGATTGCATCGGCAACGAAAAATTCCATGAAAGTGCCTTCATGTGCCATCAGGCACGCACGAAGGGGTTTTCGCGCATCTCGTCGCCCAGACGGGTGTCAGGCCCGTGGCCGGTCACCACGATGGCCTCCTCGTCCAGCCGGTACAGCCGCTCCTTGATGGAGCGAACGATAGCCCGCTGGTCACCACCCCACAAATCGGTGCGGCCAATGCCACGGCGGAACAGGGTGTCGCCGGCAATCAGCAGTTTGGCGTCGGCGAACCAGAAGCTCATTGAGCCTGGCGTATGCCCTGGCGTGTGAAGGGCCACGCCGCAGCCGCAAGCCAGTTCTTCATCATCGCCCAGCCAGCGGTCTGGCGCCGGTACCGGCGTGTAAGGCACGCCGAACATCTGGCATTGCATCTCCAGGTTGTCCCACAGGGCCTGGTCGTCCTTGTGCAGGTGCAACGTGGCGCCCGTCAGCTCCTTGAGCTTGCCCGAGGCCAGGAAGTGATCGAAGTGCGCATGGGTGTGGATGATGCTTACCAGCGTGAGGCCGTGAGCTTGCAGGCGCGCGAGGATCTTGTCCGGGTCACCGCCCGGGTCGACGACGATGGCTTTCTTGGTCAATGGGTCGCCAATCAGCGTGCAGTTGCACTGCAAGGGGCCTACGGGAAAGGTTTCGCGGATGAGGGTGGTCGGGGCAGTCTTCATGAAGGGCCTGTCTTTGACGCTGCAGCGCCTGTGAGATCGAGCGCCGCCCGCGCGGCGCATCGCGAGCTGGCGCTCG
>NZ_BCBI01000039.1:0-58838 GCF_001320565.1 Pseudomonas sp. NBRC 111132 | reverse complement strand
GGGCCTGCGCGGTCCCTGTAGGAGCGGCCTTGTGTCGCGAAAGGGCCGCGAAGCGGCCCCAGATTTCAGCTTTGATGCATAAATTTCTGGGGCCGCCTTGCGGCCCTTTCGCGACACAAGGCCGCTCCTACAGGGACCGCGCCAATCGTGGCAATTGCGTCAGCCGCGGGCCAGTTCGGCCTGGTGGGCGATGGCTTCTTCGCTCTTGAGCACCAGCACATCGCCCTCCAGTTCATCCAGCACCACCTCCGAAGTATTGCCAATCAACGCCCCGGAAATCCCCGTGCGGCATACGGTGCCGATCACCGTCACCACCGCATCAAGCTTCTTCTCGGTAAACGGGATCAGCACATCCGCCGGCCCTTCAGCCACATGCAGGCAGTCTTCGCTGATGCCGTATTCGGCCTGGAACGCCTTGCAGGCTTCGCGGTAGCGGTTTTCGATGGTCTCGCTCAACTGGTACGTCGGGTCCGAGGCCGACAGCATTGGCGACGGGTGGGCACTGATGACATGCAGTTCGCCCTTGGCCAGCCCGGCGATGGCATAGCCATGGTCGATGATGCTCGCATGCAGGCGGCGGTGGTCGTCGTCCTGGTTGCCCACGTCCACCGCAGCCAGAATCTTGCCCCCGGTCCACGGCCGTTCGCTCTTGACCATCAGCACCGCACACGGGCACTGGCGCAGCAGCTTCCAGTCACTGGGGGTGAGCAAGGCTTTTTTCAGCGGGTTGTCCGGGCGGTGTTCCTTGATCACCAACTCGCAGCCCTCGGCCTGCTGCACATAGATGATGGTGTCGTGCAGGTTGTCGCGCCAGGCCTCCTCGTGGGTGACGTTGTCGTACCCGTCATCGTGCAACTGGCTGCTCAGCAAGCTAAGCAGTGCGTGGTGGTCATGCTTCTTGTCGCACATCAGCAGGTGCAGGCGTGCGCCAGTGACGCCGGCAATCAGCTTGGCCCGGGTCAGCGCCCGGCTGTGGGCGTGCTCAGGGTCGAGGACGACGAGGATGCTGCGGACGGCTTGCATGGGCGTGAACTCCCTCAAAGGTGGCGACCAATGCCTGACTATAGTCGGCGCTTCCCCCGCTGGCGCTTGATATACGTCAAGCATAGTCACTGGCGCCACCCGCCGCCGTCGGTATAATCGCCGCCTCTGCCTGTTCCTGTGGTTGCACGTTTATGTCCCTGATCCCCGAAATCGACGCTTTTCTTGGTTGCCCGACGCCAGATGCCTGGATCGAAGCGGCGCTCGCCGACCAGGAAACCCTGCTGATCGACCACAAGAACTGCGAGTTCAAGGCCGCCAGCACGGCCCTGAGCCTGATGGCCAAATACAACACGCACCTTGATCTGATCAACATGATGTCGCGCCTGGCCCGCGAGGAGCTGGTGCACCATGAGCAGGTGCTGCGCCTGATGAAGCGCCGTGGTGTGCCGCTGCGCCCGGTGTCGGCGGGGCGCTATGCGTCGGGGCTGCGCCGCCTGGTGCGTGCCCACGAGCCAGTGAAACTGGTGGATACGCTGGTGGTGGGGGCGTTCATCGAGGCGCGCAGCTGTGAGCGCTTCGCTGCGCTGGTGCCGCACCTGGATGAAGAACTGGGCCGCTTCTACCACGGTTTGTTGAAAAGTGAAGCGCGCCACTATCAGGGCTACCTGAAACTGGCGCACAACTACGGCGATGAGGCGGACATCGCCCGCCGTGTGGAACTGGTGCGCGCTGCGGAAATGGAACTGATCCAGTCACCGGACCAGGAGCTGCGCTTCCACAGCGGTATACCCCAGGCGCTGGCCGCCTGAGTCGCAACAGGCGGCCCTGGGTTCAGTCGCGCCGGCCCAGCAACAGGCCGATCACCAGGCCGAGGCCGGCGGAAATGGCCACGGTCTGCCAGGGATGGCCGCCGATATAGTCCTGAGTGGCGTCCACCACCGGTTGCGCCTTGTCCCGCACATTGCCTGCGGCCTGGCGCGCCTGTTTCAGTTTGAGGCTGACCTGCGCCCGCAGGGTTTCTGCTTCTTCGCCCACCAGGGCGGCACTGTCGTTCAGCAGTTTTTCCGATTCTTCGATCAGCGATTGCAGTTCGCTGAATACCTGGTCCTTGATCTGATCGCTGTCCGCCAGCGTGGCGTTTTTCCGGGCCATGAACTCGTCCTCGTCGATGGGGGGTGTGAACAATGGATACCGCCACGTCGGGAAAGTTGCGGCGGCTTTCCGATGTTGCGTTGCCTGGGTGTAAGATAGCGGCCATTTTCAAACCTGCAGGTACCTTCATGAGTTTCAATCTGGCCAACATGAGCTTCGAGGAACGGGCGCAGATCGAGGCAGAGAAGGCTCGGCTGTTCGAGATGTGGCAGAACAACCTGGGCAAGGCCAAGGGCGATGCGGCCCGGCTGATTGCCGAAAAGCCACGGCGCAAGGGCAAGTGGGCCGAGTGGGTACGCGCCGAACTGGACGCCATGACGCCGCCCGAGTACGCCAGCATGGTGCGCAGCGAAGTCAACAAGCTGATGGCCGCGGCCAGCGCCAACCGCTGAGCACACCCCACCGGGCGTTTACCAGTAAGCGCCCTTGGGCAGGTCCAGCTTGCCCTCGTCGGTAAAGCGCACGGTGCCCAGCGGCCCGCCGGCCAGCTTGCCGCGCAGCGTGTAGGGCAAACCCTGCAGCGACTCTACCTTGCCCAGCCCATAGGCCTGGCGCAGGAAGGAAAACGCCGTGATGCTGACGGGCACCACGATTACCGCTTCGTCATATCGGCCAATATGGCCCTGCTGGTCGCTGACCCCGGCCGCTAGCGGCTGGCCGTTGACTTCCAGGTTGATGGCGACACCGTTGTAATCGATCGGCGCCTCGTTGGGGTTCTGTACCCGCATTTTCACCGCCATGCGCAGCTCCAGCTCCTGGCCGGGCAGTGGCTCGATGCCGATCACGCTGATGTTGACCGGGTCGCGTGGCTGGAACAGGGCGCAGGCTCCTAGGCCATACGCCATCAGCAGGACGAGAAACAGGCGGATACAGTGGTGCAGGCGGGCAGTCATTGAGGGCGACCTTGCCAAAGTGAGCGAACGGTTAGTGTGGCAAATGCGCGTCGGCGTTGAAAGTATCCTCGCAGATGAAAGATACTGTTTCTCATTAACGTCCGATAACTCATCTTACTGGCAGTTTCCAAACCCATGCTGACGTCACCCGTGTCGGGCCTGCTGGCGACTTTCCAGGAGCACTACGACGACCTGTTGCAGTTCTTGACCCGGCGCATGAGCGACCGCCAGCGCGCCGCCGACGTGGCGCAGGAAACCTATCTGAAACTGGTGAACATCGACGAGCAGGCGGTGCCGGTGTTGCATGCGCGCAGTTTCATCTTTCGCGTGGCCGGCAACCTGGCAATCGATGCCTTGCGCCGCGAGAAGCGCATCGCCGCCAGCCACGACGACAGTGACGGCGCCTGTGAGGTGGCCTGCCCGGCACCGGCGCCCGAGGCGGCATTGCTGGCCCGCGAGCGCCTGCGGATTCTTGACCAGGCGCTGTTGCAACTGCCCGACAACGCCCGCCGGGCGCTGTTGCTCAACCGCGTCGAAGGCCTGACCCAGAAGCAGATCGCTCAACGCCTGGGCGTTTCCGAGAGCATGGTGGCGAAGTACATCGGCCAGGCGCTGCGCCATTGCCGCGGTTGGCTTAAGCAGGCGGGTGTGGCGGCGTCCGTGGTGGTGCTGGTCGCCGCCGTGGCGGGTTGGCGGCAGGCGCCGATGCTGCTGGCGGATTACCACACTGCTGTCGGCGAGCGGCAGATCATTACGTTGGCTGATGGCACGCGGGTGACGCTGAACAGCGCCAGTGCCATGAGCGTCGTTTTCAGTGAGCATGAGCGGCGTGTGGTGCTTGATGCCGGTGAAGCATTGTTCGAGACCGCTGCTGATTCACGGCCGTTTGTGGTCGATACCGCCGGTGAGCGGGTGCAGGGCACTGCCGCGACCTTCAGCGTGCGCCGCGATGGCCACGTGGTGTTGGCGCACGGTGAGGCCAAGGTAGGTCAACGCGAACTGGCGGTAGCGGCCGATGCCGGCATGCAAATGGCCTGGCAGCGCGGCAAGCTGATCTTCAACGGCAAGCCGCTGGGGCAGGTACTGGAGGAGCTTGAGCGATACCGCCATGGGCGCATTGTGCTGTCCGACAGCAAGCTGGCGGCGATGGAGGTGAGCGGGGTATTTGATCTGGATGAGCCTGAGGCCCTGTTGCGGACGCTGGAGCAGCGATATGGCCTGAAGGTTACCTACCTGCCGTGGTTGGCCGTGGTGTATTGATCGGCCTGCAGCGACCTCGTCGCAGTACAGAAATAAAAATATTTTCCATTTGGCACTGCAAGTTCGTGCAAGCCAGATCGTCGTAGTGGGACTGATCAGCAACCCATTCTCATTTACGACTTGTCAGGAAGCTCATACGTGCCTCTGATGCTCAAGCCCTTGCACCGCCGTCGCGGTTCTCTTCACCACGCCCTGATGTCCTGCAGTGCCCTGGCCATGCTGGTCGGTCCGCTGCATGTGTGGGCCGCGACGACCACCGAACAGACCCAGATGCAGGCTCGCCAGGTTCAGCTCGACGTGCCAGCCCAACCGTTGGGCCAGGCCCTGACCACTTTCGCCGATCAGGCTGGCCTGCACCTGTTGTTCACCACGGGTGATGTCGCAGATCAGGCCAGCCCGGCGTTGCAGGGCAGCTACAGTGTCGAGCAGGCCCTGCAGCAGCTGCTGGCCGGCAGCGGCATGAGTTGGCAGTTCAGCGATGCCCGTACGGTCACCCTGCGTAAAACCGAGGCCGCGCCGCAGGCGGTCAACCTCAAGCCGATCGAAGTCAGCGTGGCCTCGCGCACCAGCACCGCAATCAGCGAAATCCCCGGCACCGTCTGGGTGGTCGAGCAGCAGCAGTTGCGCGAGCAGATCGACAGCGGTGTCAGCCTGAAGGAAGCCATCGGCAAGCTGGTGCCGGGCCTCGACCTGGCGCCGGAAGGGCGCACCAACTACGGCCAGAACATGCGCGGGCGCAACGTGCTGGTGATGATCGACGGGGTCAGCCAGAACAGCTCGCGCGGCCTGTCGCGCCAGTTCGACAGCATTTCGCCGTTCAACGTCGAGCGCGTCGAAGTGTTGTCGGGTGCCAGCGCCATCTACGGCGGTGGCGCCACCGGCGGCATCATCAACATCGTGACCAAGAAGGGCGAGCCCGGCCCGGCGCGGTTCGAGACCCAGCTGGGCGCCAGCAGCGGCTTCAACAACAGCGACGACCTGGCCACTCGCTTCGCCCAGTCGATCAGCGGCGGCAACGAGCGGGTCAATGCCCGGCTGGGTATCTCCGGTGAGCAGAACGAAGCCTTTTACGATGGTGCAGGCGACCAGATCTTCATCGACAACACCCAGACCGACCTGCAGTACAACCGCACCATCGATGTGCTCGGTACCTTGGGCCTGCAGTTGAACGACCAGCAGAGCCTCGACCTGTTGGCCCAGTACTACGACTCGGGCAACCACGGCAGCACGGGTATCTACTTCCCCAACCTCAACTACAACGCGCCGTCAGACCTGGAAGACGCCGAGCTGCGCAGCGGTTATTCGTCGGACCTGGAGCCGCGTACCCGACGCTTGTTGCTGAACGCCAATTACCACCACAACGACGTGCTGGGCCAGGATTTCTACCTGCAAGCCTCGTACCGCAAGGAAGACGACAACTTCTACCCGTTCCCGTACTACAACCGTGCCACGCCCACCGGTTCGCGCGGGGTGTACTTTGCTGCCTCGCAGCAGAACTTCGAGGTCACCAGCCTCAAGGGGCTGTTCGCCAAGCAATGGGACACGCTGAAGCTGACCTACGGCGTCGACCTGGACCGCGAGCGGTTCAACGCCGAGCAGACCACCTTCAATGCCCTGACTTCGTCCGAGTCGGGCGGCCTGGAGATGGAAAAGGACAGCAAGGCGGCGCGTTACCCCAGCTATCGGGTCGATGGTGTGTCGGTGTATGCCCAGCTGGACTGGCACGCCACCGACAACCTGACGTTCTCGGGCGGCGCTCGTCGCCAGCAGATGGACGTGGATGTCAGCGACTTCAAGGGCGTACCGGGCGGCAGCAACGACTACCAGGTGAACCTGTTCAACGTCGGTGCCATCTACGATTTCAAGAACGGCCACCAGGTGTGGACCAACTACGGCGAAGGCTTCGACCTGCCGGACCCAGCCAAGTACTACGGCAAGCCGGGCCTGAGCGTGGCCGACAACCCGCTGGCTGGCATCAAGAGCCGCCAGGTGGAGCTGGGCTGGCGCTATGCCGACCTGGACTGGGATGCCCAGGCAGCGCTGTACTACATCTGGTCGGACAAGATCATCAACGTCGATTCGCAAACGCTGACCATCAACGTGGAAGAGCAGAAGAGCCGCGACTTTGGCTTTGAAGGTGCGCTGACCCGGCACTTCCAGGCCGGTTGGGAAACCGGCGGCACCTTGCACCTGACCCGCTCCGAAGAAGAGGCTGCAGACGGTGGCTGGATCAAGCGTGATGCCCGCTATGCTTCGCTGTCCAAGGCCACCGCGTTCGTCGGCTGGAAGGGCGATGGCCGCAGCGCGCGGTTGCAGGCCAACCATGCTTTCAGCCTGAAGGACGATGCCGACCATGAGATCGACGGCTACACCACCTTCGACTTGCTTGGCAGCCAGGACACCGGTTTCGGTACCTTCAGTGCCGGCATCCAGAACCTGCTGGACAAGCAGTACAGCACGGTCTGGGGGCAGCGTGCGACGCTGTTCTATTCACCGACCTACGGGCCAGCGTACCTGTATGACTACCAAGGGCGTGGGCGCACCTACACGCTGACCTGGAGCATGGCTTACTGAGTGTTGCAGCCTGAACTGGCCTCTGTGGGCGCGGGCCGGTTCAGGCAAATGCTGCCAGCAAGTCCTGCGCAAACGCCTGCTGTGCTTCACCAACCCCCTGTGCCCGGTGCCGGGCCAGGGTAAACGGCACCACGAAATCCAGCCCCGGGTCCAGCGCCCACAACAACCCCTCGGCCTCCCAGTCCTGCGCGCAGTGGCATGGCAGGTAGCCGATATGCCGCCCCGACAGAATGAACGTCAGCACGCTCTCGATCTGCTCCGCCACCGCCATGCTGCGCTGGCTCTGGAACGGCTCACCGCCTTTGAGAAAACGGTACGGATGGCGCACCTGGTCCATGTCCAGCAGCCGCTCAAGCCCAACCCCCGACTCGCCGAACAGCACATGCCCTTTGCCGCAATACAGCCGTTGCCGCTCCTCGAACAATGGCTGGTAATCAAAGGCCGCCTGGTTGCCGGAAAAGTAGCTGATGGCACAGTCCAGCCGCTGCTCCAGCAACAACCGCTCAAGCTCCGCTGGCGGTGCACTGATCAGCTCCAATTGCACCGATTCCTCTCGCTTGCGAAACGCCGCAATGGCCGCCGCCAGCTTCAGGCTGACTGCCTTGTCCTGGTTTTCCGCCAGACCGATGCGCACGTTGCCCAGCAACCGCCCAGCAACGCCGTTGGCCTGCTGGCGGAACTGCTCGATGTTCAGCAGCAGGCCACGCGCCGCCTCCAATAACAATTCACCTTTGTCCGTCAGGCGAAAACCACCCTTGCCACGGCTGCACAGGCGGTAACCCAGGCGAGCCTCCAGCTGTGCCATGCGCTGGCTGATGGTGGGCTGGCTCAGGCCCAGCACGCCTTGCGCGGCGCTGAAGCCACCGGCCTGGACTACAGTGACGAACAGCCGCAGCAGGTGCAGATCGGGGTCGTGCAATTGTCCGAGCATTACATTGGTCCTGGTGAATGTCAGCTTTGCAAACTTGCCATTTCTGCAATGTAACCCGGCTGGCATGCTCGCGGCATCCACCCATTAGCCGAGGTGTCCGCCATGCGTCGATCGTTGTGCTTGTTGTCCCTGGTCCTGGCCTTGCCGTTACAGGCGCAAGAAAAGGTCGTGAACCTCTATAGCTGGGCCGACTACGTTGCCCCGCAAACCCTTCAGCGCTTCGAGCGAGAAACCGGCTACAAGGTGCGCTACGACACCTTCGACACCACTGAAGTGCTGGAAACCAAGCTGCTGACCGGTGGTAGCGGTTACGACGTGGTGGTGCCGTCAGCTACCGTGCTGGCCAGGGCGCTCAAGGCCAATGCCCTGCAACCGCTCGATCCCCAGGCCATGCCCGGCTACAGCAATCTCGACAAGGACCTGCTGGCCAAGCTCGCCGAGGCCGACCCCGGCAACCGCCATGCCGTGCCGTACACCTGGGGAACGCTGGGCCTTGGGGTGAATGTGGAGGCCGTGCGCCAGCGCCTGGGCGATGTGCCGCTCGACAGCCTCGACCTGCTGTTCAAGCCCGAGTACGCCAGCCGTCTGAAGGACTGCGGCATTGCCATGCCCGATTCGCCACAGGAAGTGATAGGGGTTGCCCTGAACTACCTGGGCAAAGACCCTTACAGCCAGAACAAGGATGACCTGGCTGCCGCGCAGGACCTGCTCAGCCAGTTGCAGCCGTCGATCAGCTATGTCGCCAATGGCCGGCAGATCAGCGACCTGGCCAATGGCAGCGTGTGCCTGGCGCTGACCTATAACGGTGATGCGGCAATGGCCGCCGACCAGGCCCGCCGTGCCGGCAAGCCGTTCGAGCTGATCTACCGCATCCCCCGCGAAGGCACGCTGGTGTGGCAGGACAACCTGGTCATTCCAAAAGACGCCCCGCACCCCGAGGCCGCGCGAGCGTTCATTGCCTTCATGCTCAAGCCCGAGTCGGTGGCGGCGCTGACCAACACGCTGTTCTTCGCCAATGCCAACCAAGCCGCCACACCACTGGTGGACGAAGTGGTGCGCAACGACCCGGACATCTACCCACCCGCCGAGGTACGCCAGCGCCTGTTCGCCGACCGCAGCATGGCCTTGGCCGATTTGCGCCAGCGTAACCGCCTTTGGACGGCTTTCCGCAGCCGCCAATGAGACATGACAACCAAGGAGCCCGACCGTGGAGCAAGCCGCAAGCAACGACCAGGCGATGACCCGCGACAGCCTGTATGGCACTGCCGCCGAAAGTACCTACGCCGGTATTACCAGTTTCTCTCGCCGCCGCTACAGCCGCGATTTGCGGGGTGTGGATGTGGTGGTCAGCGGTGTGCCGTTCGATACTGCCACCAGCAACCGCCCCGGCGCGCGTTTCGGCCCACGGGCGATCCGCGCCGCTTCGGTGCAGCAGGCCTGGGCCCGGCACTGGCCGTGGGCGTTCGACCCCTTCGACCACCTGGCGGTAATCGACTTTGGCGACTGCCCCTTCGACAGCGGCACGCCGCAGTCGGTGCCGGACAGCATCGAGGCCCATGCAGAGCATATCCTGCAGGCGGGTTGCGCCATGCTCACCCTCGGTGGCGACCACTTCATCAGCTACCCGCTGCTAAAGGCTCACGCCCGCCGCCATGGCCCGCTGGCGCTGATCCACTTCGATGCCCACAGTGATACCTGGCCGGACGAGGAGGGCAAGCGCATCGACCACGGCACCATGTTCTGGCATGCCGCCCGCGAAGGCCTGGTGGACCCGGCTCACTCGGTGCAGATCGGCCTGCGCACCACTAATGACGACAGCCAGGGCTTTGCCATTCTCGACGCCCGACAGGTGCACCGCCAAGGCACCGAGGCGGTGATTGCAGCGATTCGTCAGCGGGTGGGCGAGCGCCCGGTGTACCTGACCTTCGACATCGACTGCCTCGACCCGGCCTATGCGCCTGGCACCGGTACGCCGGTGTGTGGCGGGCTGAGCACGGTGCAGGCGCTGGAGATCCTGGGTGGGCTGCGCGGTATCAACCTGGTGGGCATGGACCTGGTGGAAGTGGCGCCGGCTTATGACCATGCCGATATCACGGCGCTGGCGGGGGCGACGCTGGCGATGGAGATGCTGTGTCTGTATGCCGCCCGGCATAAAGTGGATAAGGGCCAGTAACTTGGAGCCGCGTTGCGGCCCATCGCGATGCTAGGCCGCTGCTAGAAGCGAGCGCGTGCCCCCTGTAGGAGCGTCCTTGCGTCGCGATGGGCTGCAATGCAGCCCCATGGGCGCATACTGAAACATCAGGAATCATCTCCATCCATATTCACACTTTTGCCGCGAACCCTTCGCGCCTTAGGCTATCAAACCGACCAGGCGCGGCATTTTCGTACAGGAGGTGAAGCATGACCCCGACATTGCCCATCCTGGCCCTCGGCCTGGCTTTGTGCCTGCCCGCGCACGCAGCCCTGCAGCAGCCTTTGCAGCTCGCCGCCGGCAACAACAACCCCTACAACAGCCCGATCCAGCGCGCCAACCCCAACAGCCGCCAGGGCAGCATGCCGGCCACGCCACCGGTGCGCGGCCCGTCCACCGACCCGTACCAGCGTACCCCCACGCTGGACAACCGCGGCATCGGCAACGGCGACAACCTGCGCCGCCAGCAGCAAACCCCGAACCTGGAACCCACCCGGCCACCGCGCGACAATCCGCGTGCGCCATAAGCCCGATTGAAAGGAATCCTGCATGCTTCGAGCACCCTGGCTTGCCACCCTGACTGCCGCCGCGTTGCTGCCCTTGTTGGCGCAGGCAGCGGCGGAACAGCAGTTTCGCAGTGAAGAAGGCACCTTGACCGTCAGCACCGTTGCCGATGGCCTGCGCAACCCTTGGGCACTGGCGTTTCTGCCGGGCGGCAAGGACATGCTGGTGACCGAACGCACCGGCAACCTGCGGCTGGTCAATGCCGAGGGCAAGGTTGGCCCGCCGATCAGTGGCGTA
Source organism: Pseudomonas sp. NBRC 111132 (assembly GCF_001320565.1). NCBI lineage: Bacteria > Pseudomonadati > Pseudomonadota > Gammaproteobacteria > Pseudomonadales > Pseudomonadaceae > Pseudomonas > Pseudomonas sp. NBRC 111132. The sequence goes on along the minus strand of NZ_BCBI01000039.1, from coordinate 48,052 downwards.
CCCAAGGTCTGGGCCGAAGGCCAGGGCGGCTTGCTGGACGTAGTGCTGTCGCCGGAGTTCGGCAAGGACCGCACCGTGTACCTGTCGTACGCCGAGGAGGGCAGTGATGGCAAGGCCGGTACCGCCGTGGGCCGTGGCCAGCTGTCTGAAGACCGTGCCCGGTTGGAGAACTTCACGGTGGTTTTCCGCCAGCAGCCCAAGCTGTCGGTGGGTAACCACTTCGGCTCGCGCCTGGTATTCGACCGCAACGGCTACCTGTTCATTGCCTTGGGCGAGAACAACCAGCGCCCCACTGCCCAAGACCTGGACAAGCTGCAAGGCAAGATCGTGCGCATCTTGCCGGACGGCGAAGTGCCCAAGGACAACCCCTTTGTCGGCAAGAGCAATGTGCGGCCGGAGATCTGGTCGTACGGCCACCGCAACCAGCAAGGCGCCGCGCTCAACCCTTGGACCGGCAAGCTGTGGACCCACGAGCACGGCCCGCGTGGCGGCGACGAAATCAACATACCCGAACCCGGCAAGAACTACGGCTGGCCGATTGCGACCCATGGCATCAACTACTCGCTGCTGCCGATCCCCGAGGCCAAGGGCAAGCACGTCGACGGCATGGTCGACCCGCACCATGTGTGGGAAAAGTCACCCGGTATCAGCGGCATGGCGTTCTACGACAGCCCGACGTTCAAGGCCTGGGACCACAACCTGTTCATTGGTGCGTTGGCCACTCAGGAACTCATCCGCTTGCAGCTGAAGGGGGACAAGGTGGTGCATGAGGAGCGTTTGCTGGGTGACTTGAAGGCGCGTATTCGCGATGTGCGGGTGGGGCCGGATGGGTACCTGTATGTACTGACCGATGACAAGGATGGGGCGTTGCTGAAGGTGGGCTTGGACGGCGACGCCTGACGCGCTCTCTTTGTGGGGGCGGTCAGTGCCAGCTCTGGAGTTTCATACACAACAGTTGCACCCACAATGTGTGCTCTGCACCCGCAGTGTAGAATGCGGCATGGCTACCGACCCCCAATCCTGCTACCAGCAAGCCCTGAACACCCAGGGCTTTGTCGCCGACCCCGCCCAGGCCCGCGCCGTCGAGGCCCTGCAAGCTTGCTTCCAGGCCGTCGAGCAAGGCCGCCCCACCCAGGGTATCTACCTCTGGGGGCCGGTGGGCCGGGGCAAGACCTGGCTGATGGATCAGTTCCACCGCTGTCTGCGCCTACCCAGCCGGCGCCAGCACTTCCACCACTTCATGGCCTGGGTCCATCAGCGCCTGTTTCAGCTTAACGGCACTGCCGACCCGCTTCTGGCCCTGGCTCGGGACTTGGCCGGGCAGATCCGTGTGCTGTGCTTCGATGAACTGTTCGTCAACGACATTGGTGATGCGATCATCCTCGGCCGCCTGTTTCAGGTTCTGTTCGACCAGGGTGTGGTGATTGTCGCCACTTCCAACCAGCCACCCGAGCAGCTCTACCGCGATGGCTTCAACCGCGAGCGGTTCCTGCCGGCTATTGCCGCCATCCAGCGGCACATGCAGGTACTGCCGGTGACGGGCGAGCAGGACCACCGTCTGCACCCCGGTGCAGAGCGGCAGCGCTACTGGGTAGCGGAGGCGGGGCAGGCCAGCCAGTTGGGCGGGGTGTTCTGCCAGCTTAGCCCGGAAGACAGCGGCACTGATCGGCCATTGGTGATCGGCTCCAGGCAGGTTCAAGTGGTGCGGCGCAGTGAGCAGGCTATTTGGTGCCGCTTCGCCGATCTGTGCGAACAACCTTTGGCGGCCATGGAGTTCATGGCCTTGTGCGATCAATTTCCCGCGATTTTGCTATCCGGCATACCGGCGCTGGGTGGTGAGCAGCGGGCGGGGCGTATTGCCCGCGGCACCGAGGATGGCGCGGCGCGGGTGGTGGCAGGCGACCGTGAACTGCCGGCACTGTCACCCAAGGATGACGCGGTACGCCGCTTCATTGCCCTGGTCGACGAATGCTACGACCGCCGTGTGGCCTTGTACCTGGAAGCACAGGTGCCGCTCGATGCCCTCTACACCCAAGGGTACTTGGCCTTTCCGTACCAACGAACCCTGAGCCGGCTTCGGGAGATGCAACTGCAACGCTTTGCCTGAAAAGGCGCCCAAGCATGCACCCGACTACGGGCTTACTTGTTCAGCCACTCGACCAAGGTACGGTTGAACCGCACCGGCTCCTCGATCTGCGGTGCATGCCCCATGCCTTCGAAGGTGATCAGTTCACCTTTGGGGATCAGCTTGGCCACCTGTGGCCCCAGCTCTGCATACTTGCCCAGCTTCGCCTTTACTTCCGGCGGCGCGATATCGCTGCCGATGGCCGTGGTGTCCTTGTCGCCTATCAGTAGCAAGGTCGGCATCTGCAGGTCGCTGAACTCGTGGTACACCGGCTGGGTGAAGATCATGTCGTAGATCAGCGCCGAATTCCACGCCACGGCTTCATGCCCCGGCCCTTTGTTCAGGCCCACCAGCATTTGTACCCAACGCTCGTATTCCGGCTTCCAGCGGCCGGCGTAGTAGGTCTTGCGCTCATATTCGCGCACCCCCTCGGCATCCAGCTTGAGCTCGCGGGCATACCACTGGTCCACGGTGCGGTAGGGCACGCCCAGGGCTTTCCAGTCTTCCAGGCCGATCGGGTTGACCATGGCAAGGCGTTCAACTTGCTGTGGGTACATCAGCGCGTAGCGGGTGGCGAGCATCCCGCCGGTGGAGTGGCCGAGCACGGTGGTTCGCTTCACGCCGAGCTGCTTGAGCAGGGCATGGGTATTGTCCGCCAGTTGCTGGAAGCTGTACTGGTAATGCGCCGGTTTGCTCGATGTACAGAAGCCGACCTGATCGGGGGCGATGACCCGGTAGCCGGCCTTGCTCAGGGCGTCGATGGTGGTTTCCCAGGTGGCGGCGCAAAAGTTCTTGCCGTGCATCAGCACCACGCTGTGGCCGTTGGCCTGGCCCTGGGCGGGCACGTCCATGTAGCCCATCTGCAGGGCCTGGCCCTGAGACTTGAAGTCGAAATGCTTGAGGGGGTGTGGGTAGTTGAACCCTTGCAGTTGTGGGCCGTAGGTGGGCGACTCGGCGGCGATGGCCGAACTGCCGGCCAGGCAGGCCAGAGCCAGGGCGGTTGCGCGCAGCATGTGGGCACTCCGTGTAGGGCCATGTAGGAATGGGCGACTTTAGCAGCCAGGCGCGGGCCGGAAACGTGAAAGGTGTTACCAGCCGTGAAACCAGCCCAGGGTAATCATGGCCAGCACCGCATAGCGGCCGGCCTTGGCCAGGGTCACCAGCAACAAAAAGCGCCAGAACGGCTCACGCATGATCCCGGCGATCAGCGTCAGCGGGTCGCCGATCACCGGCATCCAGCTGAGCAGCAATGACCATTGCCCCCAGCGCTGGTAGCGCTGCTGAGCACGCTCCAACTGGGTAGCACTGAACGGGAACCAACGCTTGTCACGCAGGTGCTCAATGGCCCGCCCCAGCAGCCAGTTGACTACCGAACCCAACACATTGCCCAGGGTGGCGACCAGCAGCAGCGTCGCCCAGGCCTCGGGCTGGCGCAGCAACAGGCCGACCAGTACGGCCTCCGATTGCAGCGGTAGCAGGGTGGCGGCGCCAAAGGCGCTGAGGAACAGCGCCCACAGGCTGAGCATCAGTAGTTGGCTACAACGGTGTCCTGGCCCTCCTGGGTCACACCGATAACCTGGTAGGCATCCTTGTGGTCACCCATTTCCATGCCCGGCGAGCCCATGGGCATGCCCGGCACGGCCAGGCCCTTGAGGTCGCTGCGCTTGGTCAGCAGGCGTACCTGCTCGGCCGGTACGTGGCCTTCGACGAACTTGCCGTCGATCACCCCGGTATGGCACGACGCCAGCCGTGGCGCCACGCCCAGACGTTGCTTGACCGCGCTCATGTTCGGCTCGACGTGGTCGTTGACGGTGAAGCCGTTGTCCCGCAGGTGGCTGATCCAGGCCTTGCAGCAGCCGCAGTTGGGGTCGCGGTAGACGTCGATGGTCTCGGCGGCCTGGGCCAGGCCGGTGACGGCCAGCAGGCCCAGGGTCAGCAGGTGTTTGCGCAGCATGGTGAAGCACTCCTTTAGAAACGCAGGCGGATACCGGCGACCAGGCGGGTCTGGCCTTGGTCTTCGCCGTCTTCGCGGGCCTGGTCGGCACGCGTGCCGTGCAGGCGGTTGAAACTGACCCCGACGTAGGGGGCGAAGCCGCGCGTGATTTCGTAGCGCAGGCGCAGGCCCACTTCGCTGTCGGCCAGCCCCGCGCCTTGCTCGCGCCCGGCGTCATTGCGGCCGTAGAGGTTGGCTTCCAGGGTCGGTTCCAGTATCCAGCGGTTGGTCAGCAGCATAGCGTAAGCGGCTTCCAGGCGCAGCGCGGTCTGTTGCCGCTCGCCGGCATAAGCGGTGGCTTGCAGCTCCAGGCCGTACAATGGCGTGCCCTGGATACCGAAGGCGGCCCAAGCCTGGCCGCTGGCTGGCTTGAAGTCCTGGCGCACGCCGGCCACCAGCTCCCACCACGGGCTCACCGCATGGCCCCACAGTGCCTGCAGCTCGGCCTTGTGGGTCTTGCCCTGTTCGCGCTCGCCTTCACTGCGTAGCCACAGGCGGTCGATATCGCCGCCGACCCAGGCGGTGGCATTCCAGTTCAGGGCACTGCTGCTCTCGAAGTTCTGGTATTCGAGTTTGTCCACGACCACCGCCCAGTTCAGCGCCCTGTCATGCACCTGGTGCCCGGGCAAAGGTGGGAAGGCGGCGCGGCGGTCGGCGTCGGTGATGGCTGGCAGCGGCGTGCGAGGCTGGCTGGGGGTTGCCTGGCCATGGCCCATGCTTTCATGGTTCATGGTGCCGTGCTCCATGCTGGCGTGGTTCATGTGTGCCATGCCAGCGGCCATCGCCCGTTCGCTGGCGAGCAAGGTCAGCAGCGTCACGCCAGCCATGATGCTTTTGCGGGTGTCATTCATCGACGCGTACCTCGCGGAACATGCCGGTCTCCATGTGGTAGAGCAGGTGGCAGTGATAGGCCCAGCGGCCCAACGCATCGGCGGTCACCCGGTAGGAACGGCGGCTGCCGGGCGGGATGTCGAGGGTGTGCTTGCGCACCAGGAACTGGCCGTGCTCGTCTTCCAGGTCGCTCCACATGCCGTGCAAGTGGATGGGGTGGGTCATCATGGTGTCGTTGACCAGGGTGATGCGGACCCGCTCGCCGTAGGTCAGGCGCAACGGCTCGGCATCACTGAACTTGATGCCGTCGAACGACCAGGCGAAGCGCTCCATGTGGCCGGTCAGGTGCAGCTCGATGTCTCTTGATGGCGTGCGGCCGTCGGGGTCGGGGTAGGGGCTGCGCAGGTCGGCATAGGTGAGTACGCGGCGGCCATTGTTGCGCAGGCCGATACCAGGGTCGGCCAGGTTGGCGCGTGGGGCCATGGTCTGCATGTCCACGAGCGGGTTGTCGGTTTCGCTGGCCGGGTGTTGCTGCATGGCCGACATGGCGGCGTGGTCCATGCCGGCCATGTTGCTGTGGTCCATGCTGGCCATGGCGCCCATGCCACCGTGGCCCATGTCATCCATGCTCAAGACCGGGCGCGGGTCGGGTGCAGGCATTGGCGCCTGTAGCCCGGCGGCGCGAGCCAGGGTGCCGCGGGCGAAGCCGGTGCGGTCCATGCTCTGGGCGAACAGGGTGTAGGCAGGTTGGTCGCCCACGGTCACCAGCACGTCGTAGGTCTCGGCCACGGCAATGCGCAGTTCGTCCACGCTCACCGGCGTCACCGGCAAGCCGTCGGCGGCGATCACCGTCAGCTTAAGCCCAGGGATGCGGAAGTCGAAATAGGTCATGGCCGAAGCGTTGATCAGCCGTAGACGCACGGTCTCGCCCGGCTGGAACAGGCAGGTGAAGTTGCCCTCCGGCGGCTGGCCGTTGAGCAGGTAGGTGTAGGTGGCGGCGCTGATATCCGCCAGGTCGGTGGGGCTCATGCGCATGCGTGCCCAGGCCGTGCGCTCGGCGACGGTCGGGCTCCAGCCCTTATCGGCAACGTCGTCGATGAAGTCGCCGACGGTGCGCTTGTGGTAGTTGTACGCGTCGGACTGTTTCTTCAGCGTGGCCATCAATTGCTCCGGCGCCTGGTCGGACCAGTCGCTGAACAGCAGCACATGGTCGCGCTGGTAGCGATGCGCTTCGGGCTCGCGTGGTTCGATCACGATCGCCCCGTATACCCCGGCCTGTTCCTGCAGCCCCGAATGGCTGTGGTACCAGTAGGTGCCGCTTTGGCGCAGGGTGAACTGGTACCGGTAGTCGCCGCCGGGCTCGATGCCGGCGAAGCTCAGGCCAGGTACGCCGTCCATGTTGGCCGGCAGGATGATGCCGTGCCAATGGATCGAGGTGTCCTGTGCCAGGCGGTTGCGCACGCGCAGGGTCACGGTGTCGCCTTCGCGCCAGCGCAGCAGAGGGCCGGGCAGGCTGTTGTTGATGGTCAATGCGGTGCGCGGGCGGCCAGTGATGTTCACCGGCGTCTGGCCGATGAACAGCTCGAAGTGCTGGCCGGCCAGGTCACGGCCTTCGGCGGCCTGGGCCAGCGGGCGCCACAGCCCCAGGCCCGCCAGTGTGCTGGCGGCGCCCAGGCCTTTGACGAAGGTACGGCGGGAGGGGTTGCGCAACATGGCGTGGCCTCATGCGGGAGAGCCACGATGTTCGCTGCCGCCGCCTGTCAGGCAGCTGAGGTGCACATTACAGCGCTGTCAGCTTGCGGCCTCGTCAGCGCCGAGGTCGCGCATCAGCAGGCCGTAGTCGAGGGTTACCTGCTCCGGGATCGGCAGATACACCACATGGCCATCGCCCGGCGCCACCTCGATGGCCTGCTGCTGGCGGTCGCACAGGCGGTGCAGGTCGAAGTGGTAATTGCCGCGCGGGGTCATCAACTCCAGGTGGTCGCCCACGGCGAAGCGGTTTTTCACCTTGACCTCGGCCAGGCCGTCGACGCGCACGCCGGTCAACTCGCCAACGAACTGCTGACGCTCGGACACGGAATTGCCGCGCTGGTAGTTTTGGTACTCGTCGTGCACGTGGCGGCGCAGGAAGCCTTCGGTGTAGCCGCGTTGTGCGAGCGATTCGAGGTTGCCCATCAGGGCGCGGTCGAATGGCCGCCCGGCCACCGCGTCGTCGATCGCCTGGCGATACGACTGCACTGCGCGGGCACAGTAGAAGTGCGATTTGGTGCGGCCCTCGATTTTCAACGAATGCACGCCCATCCCGGCCAGGCGCTCGACGTGCTGGATGGCGCGCAGGTCCTTGGCATTCATGATGTAGGTGCCGTGTTCATCTTCGAACGCCGGCATTTCAGTGCCAGGGCGGTTGCTTTCCTGCAGCAGGAATACCTGCTCGGTAGGGGCGCCCAGGCCCAGGGTGGGCTGCACTTCGCGCACGATATCGCCGGTGGCGTTCTCGGTGGCGGGCGTGGCGTCGTACTTCCAGCGGCAGGCGTTGGTGCAGGTGCCCTGGTTGGCGTCACGCTTGTTGAGGTAGCCCGACAGCAGGCAGCGGCCGGAGTAGGCCATGCACAGGGCGCCGTGGACGAACACCTCCAGCTCCATGTCCGGCACCTGCTGGCGAATTTCTTCGATCTCTTCCAGCGACAGCTCCCGCGACAGGATCACCCGGCTCAGGCCCAGCTGCTGCCAGAATTGCACACTGGCCCAGTTGACTGTGTTGGCCTGCACCGACAGGTGTACCGGCATCTGCGGGAAGTGCTGGCGCACCAGCATGATCAGGCCGGGGTCGGACATGATCAGCGCGTCTGGCGCCATCTCGATCACGGGCGCCAGGTCCTTGAGGAATGTCTTGAGCTTGGCATTGTGCGGGGCGATGTTGACCACCACGTAGAAGCGCTTGCCCAGGGCGTGTGCCTCCTGGATGCCCAGCGCCAGGTTGGCGTGGTCGAATTCGTTGTTACGCACTCGCAAGCTGTAGCGCGGCTGGCCGGCGTAGACCGCGTCGGCGCCGTAGGCAAAGGCGTAGCGCATGGTCTTGAGGGTGCCGGCGGGGGCCAGCAATTCGGGCTTGGCGGTAGGGTTCATGTGCGCACCGGGGCAAAAGGCGCGGATGCTAGGGCCAGTGGCAAACACGCGTATTGATTTGCATCAAGGGAGTAACGGCACTTTTAGCCAGCCGGTGAGCACTAATATCCCAGAAGCCACGCGAGAACCTGCGATGAACGAAACCGCGCTACAGAACAAAGCCCTGGCCGTACTCCTGGCGCTGGTGACCATCGCCTTCTTCTGGATCCTGCTGCCGTACTACGGCGCCATCTTCTGGGCGGTGATCCTTGGCATCCTGTTCGCCCCGCTGCAGCGCCACCTGCTGATACGTTTCGGACGGCGGCGCAACCTGGCCGCCGCCGCGACCACACTGGTGTGCCTGCTGGTGGCGATCCTGCCGGTGATCATCACCAGTGCGCTGCTGGTACAAGAGGGCGCCACGCTGTACCAGCGCATCGAAAGCGGGCAACTGGACATCGCCGGATACGTCGAGCACGGCAAGGACATGCTCCCGGCATTCGCCCAGCATGGCCTGGACAACATGGGCATGGGCAACCTCGACGGGTTGCGCGACAAGATCACCAAGTGGGCAACCCAGGGTAGCCAGGCACTGGCTAGCCAGGCGTTCAGTTTTGGCCAGGGCACATTCGAGTTCGTGATCAGTTTTGGCATCATGATGTACCTGCTGTTCTTCTTCCTGCGTGAAGGGCCCGAGGTGGCCCGTCGGGTGCGGCTGGCCGTGCCACTGCCTGAGCACCAGAAGCGCCGTTTGCAGCTGAAGTTCAACCGTGTGGTGCGGGCGACCGTGAAAGGCAACGTGCTGGTGGCCATTACCCAGGGCGCGCTGGGCGGTTTAATCTTCTGGGTGCTGGATATTCCGAGTGCATTGGTGTGGGCGGTGCTGATGGCGTTCTTGTCGCTGCTGCCGGCGGTAGGCGCTGGGATCGTCTGGGCGCCGGTGGCCGCGTATTTCCTGCTGACTGGGGCGATACTGCCTGGGGTGATCCTGACCGCGTTCGGTGTGCTGGTGATCGGCCTGGTGGACAACCTGCTGCGGCCGATCCTGGTGGGCAAGGACACACGCATGCCAGACTATCTGATCCTGGTGTCGACCCTGGGCGGGCTGGCGGTGTTCGGCCTCAACGGCTTCGTGATCGGGCCATTGATCGCGGCGCTGTTCATGTCCAGCTGGGGGATCTTCGCGGCAACCAAACCCCAGGTGCAATTACCCCAGTAGGGGTTTACCGACGTGCCCAAGGTTGGGTTCAATGCCGTCCCTGGCGCCGTTATGGAAAACAGCCAAATCGACAAGCCCAACTTTACCTACCAGGCGGTCTACCGCTACTTGCTCGACAGGATCGAGGCCGCACCTGCCGATGTGGAGCAGCGTCTGCCGTCGCTGCGCCAGCTTGCGCGGCAATTGCATGTTTCGGTATCGAGTACCCAGTACGCCTATGCGCTGCTCGAAGACGAAGGGCGGGTGTATGCTCGGCCAAAGCAGGGCTACTTCAGCCGAGCCCGTCCCACCGCCATCTGTGTGCTGCATTCGGAAAACCTGCTCGACACCGTATTCGCCAGCGCCCGACAGCCGGGTATGTTGGCCTTGGGCAGCGATGCGCCGGCCATGTTGCTGTCGCTGCAGCAGCCGCTGCTGATGATCGAGCGCGAACTGGCGCGTCAATACCCGCATTCTTTGGCGCCGCTGTATCAGCCCTTCGGTGAGCCCGAGTTGCGCACGGTACTGGCCGACCACTACACCCGCTCGGCACAGCAGTACTGGAGCGCCGATCACGTGTTCATCGGCGCGGACCTGCGCAGTGTGCTGGAAGTGTCCTTACGCGCCCTGGGCCTCGAAGGCCAGCTGGCATTGGTGGAGTCGCCCTGCAACTGGGCAGTGCTGAGGCAATTGCAGGCTGCGCGCATGACCATCATCGAAGTGCCCTTGGGTGATGACGGGCGTTTCGATTTGCAGCAGGTTCACCGGCTGTTGCGCGATCAGCCGATACGCCTGGCCGTGCTGTCGTCGGCGGCCAACGTACCCCAGGGTGGTCTGATGCCTGCGTCAGACAAGCAGCTGGTCTGCCGCTGGCTTGCCAAGCACGCTGTGTGGCTGTTTGAAAACGATGGCTACGGCGAGTTGTGCTTCCACGCCGGAGCACCGCGCTACCGGGACTTCGCCGACCCTGACCGGCTGCTGGTGTTTTCGACCTTCGACAAACTGATTGGCGCAGAGGCGCCCTTTGGCTACCTGCTTTGTCGCAAGCAGACCGAACGCTTTCAGCAGCTGTTCCTGGAACGAGCCTTTCGCTTGTCGCCGATCCGCCAAAGGGCCATCGCCCGGCTTTTCACCTCGCGTCGGGTCGAGTTGCATGTGCAGCGTTTGCTGCCGAAGTTGCGCGAGCGTTTACAGCAGATGAGGCGGCTACTGGAAGCGCACGGCCAGGGCTGCCTGCGCATCGCCGAGTCGCAGGGCGGGGCCAGCCTGTGGCTGCAGGCGACCCGGCCGGTGGATATGCGCCGGGTCTTCGAGCGGTTGCTGGCGCAGCGTATCGTCATTGCGCCCGGTGAAATTTTCAGCCAGTGCGGCCTTTGGCGCAGTCATCTGCGGCTGTGCTGCACGGTGGACTGGAGCAAGGATATCGCCCAGGCGCTGCAATGCCTGGTCAAGGCCATCGAGGATGAACTTCACACTCCGTAACAATGGTGCATGGCAGGGAAGGTGCCGTCGCGCACCTCATCAGCGTAGCGGGCGCAGGCTTCACGGATTGCCAGGCCGAGGTCGGCATACTGCTTGACGAAGCGTGGCACGTGCGCGCCACCGAGCCCTAGCAGGTCTTCGGTGACCAGCACCTGGCCATCGCAGGCGGGGGAAGCGCCAATGCCGACAGTGGGTTTGTCGGTGGCCTGGGTGATGGCGCGGGCCACGGGTTCGGCTACGCCTTCCAGCAAAAGGCTGAAAGCGCCAGCGTGCAGGTTGGCTTGCGCGTCGGCCCGTAACGCTGCAGCGCTGTCCGGGCTCAACCCCTGGGCTTTGTAGCCGCCCATGGCATTGACGAACTGCGGCATCAGGCCGATGTGCGCCATGATCGGTATCCCTCTTGCGACCAGGAACTCGACGGTGCTGGCCAACGCCTGGTTCGCTTCCAGCTTGAGTGCGTCGCAGCCGGTGCTGGCCAATACTTGGGCACAATTGCGAAACGCCTGCTCGTGGGATTCCTGATAACTGCCGAACGGCATGTCGGCGATCACGCAGGCCAGGCGGGTGCTGTCGACCACGGCGCGGGTATGGGCGATGGTTTCGTCCAGGCGCATACCCAGTGTGGACGGGCGGCCATAGCCGACCATGGCGGTGGAGTCGCCGACCAGGATGAAGTCGACCAGCGGATCGATCACCCGTGCGATCGAGCTTGAGTAAGCGGTGAGCGAAACGATCTTCTGTCGGCCTTTCATGGCCACCAGTTGCGGCACGGTGAGACGGCTGTTGCGGGTGTGTGTGCTCATCGGGGGTTGGGCATCTCAGAACAGGGATGGCCCATTTTTGGCAACTTGCGGCGGCAACTCAATGTACAGATTCAGGCTGAAAAGCAACCCAGATCAGTCGCGAGATGGTTGACTGAAAAGGGCCGCGAAGCGGCCCCATGGACGGGTCAGAAGGTTTGCGGCATCTCGCCTTTGGCCAGGCGCCGGTTGATGTCGGCAATCACTTCGGGCAGTTCATTGATGGTGTCGATCAGGTAGTGCGGGCGGGAACCGGCGAACAGCGCATGGATGCGTTGGCGCTCGCTTTCCAGTTTCTCGGCACTCAGTGCCCGGAAACCTTCCCAGGTCAGCCCCAGCGCGTTGCCCGAGCACACCAGCGCCACGGTCCACATGCCGGCACGGCGGCCTTCGAGAATGCCTGGCACGGTGTCGTCGACCTTCACGCAGGCCGCTACATCGTCGATGCCCAGCGCGATCACGTTGGCCAGGGCCTGGGCCGGCCACGGCCGGCCGTTCGGGGTTTCGTCGGTGGCCACCACGTGGTCCGCCACGTAGCCGTTCTGTGCTGCCAGTTCCACCACCTTGTCCATGACCACTTTCGGGTAGCCCGAGCATGAGCCGATCTTCAGCCCGTCCTGGCGCAGACCGGTCAAGGTCTCAAGGGCACCAGGGATCAGTGCCGAATGTACGGCGATCTTCTCGATTTGCAGCGGCATGAAGCGGTTGTAGATGGCCGTGACGTCATCGTCGGTCGGGGTACGGCCAAACACCTTGCGGTAGCGCTCGGCAATTTCCGGCACGTCGCACAGGGTGCGGATATGGTCCCATTTGCCCATGCCCATCGGGCCACGGGCTTCTTCGATGGACACCTGCACATCGAATTCGGCGAAGGCTTCGACGAAGATCTGGGTTGGAGCGAAGGAGCCGAAATCGACCACGGTGCCGGCCCAGTCGAGGATGGCGGCTTGCAGCTGGGTTGGGTTGCTGTAGTTCATGTGCGCTAATTCCTGAATTCGGGTGGGCAAAGGGTCAGATGTCCAGCACTTCCATTTCCCGCAGCACTTGGGCTACGGCATTCACGGCGGCCTGCATGCCGTCCGCCCCGACCACACCGATGCAGCCGACGCGGAAGGTTTCGACTTGGGTCAGCTTGCCTGGGTAGAGGATGAAACCCTTGGCCTTGACCCGCTCATAGAAGTCCTTGAACTGATAGCGGGCATCGTTCGGTGCGTGGAAGGTGACGATGATCGGCGCCTGGATCTCGGCCGGCAGGAAGCTGCGCAGGCCAATGGCAGCCATGCCGTCGAGCAGCGTCTTGCAGTTGTCGGCGTAGCGCTGGTGGCGAGCCGGCAGGCCACCTTCCTCGTTGTATTGCTGCAGCGCTTCATGCAGGGCCGCGACCACGTGGGTGGGCGGGGTGAAGCGCCACTGGCCGGTCTTGGCCATGTAGGCGTGCTGGTCGTGCAGGTCCATGGCCAGCGAGTGGGCATTGCCTTCGGCAGCGGCCAGAGCGGTTTTTTCGGCGAAGACGAAGCCCATGCCTGGGACGCCTTCCAAGCACTTGCCGGAAGCGGCGATCAGCGCCTCGAAGGGAATTTCGCGGGCGTCGATCGGCAGCGCGCCGAACGAACTCATGGCATCGATGATCAGGCGTTTTCCGTGGCGTTTGATCACCTGAGCGATTTCGGGCAACGGGTTGAGAATGCCGGTGCTGGTTTCGCAGTGGATCAGCGCAACGTGGGTCACGGCGGGGTCGGCGGCCAGCAGGCGGTCGACGTCGGCGGCGGTGGTCGGCTGGTCTTCGGCGGTTTCGAAGGTGCTGTAGGGACGGCCCAGCACTTTGCAGATCTTCGCCAGGCGCTGGCCATAGGCGCCATTGATCAGCACCAGCACCTTGCCATCGCGTGGCACCAGGGTGCCGATGGCCGCTTCCACGGCGAAGGTGCCGCTGCCTTGCAGCGGCACGCAGTGGTGGCTGGCGCTGCCGTCGATGATCGCCAGCAGTTGCTCGCACACACTGGCGGTCAGTTGATTGAAGTCGCGGTCCCAGGAGCCCCAGTCCACCAGCATGGCTTGGCGGGTGCGGATTGATGTGGTCAGGGGACCTGGGGTCAGCAGAATCGGGGCGTTGCTCATTCCGTTATTCCTCACAAGCGGTGGGCTGAAACTATGGGGCCTAGGTTGCAATTCACGCTGCCATCAATCAAATTGTTTGTTGTTATCCCAGCTATAAGTCAGGCCGATAATTATGAACCTGTTCCAGTTGCGCGCTTTCGATGCCGTGGCCCGTGAGGGCAGCTTTACCCGTGCTGCCGAGCGTCTGTTCATCAGCCAGCCGGCGGTGACCGGGCATGTGAAGGCACTGGAGGAGCATTACCAGATCACCTTGCTGCGGCGTACTGCACGGCGAGTGGAACTGACCGAAGAGGGTACCCGCCTGGCGGCCATTACCCGCGCCATGTTCGGTCTGGCTGAAGAAGCGCAAGCCATGCTCGAGGCCAACCGCCAGTTGCTGACCGGGCGCCTGGAGGTCGCCGCCGACGGTCCGCACCGGGTCATGCCCATGCTGGCGCAGTTGCGCGAACGCTACCCTGGCATCACCGTCAACTTGCGCCTGGGCAACGCACAGGAGACGCTGGCTGCGCTGTTGTCCGAACATGCCGATGTGGCGGTGCTGACCGAGATCGAACCGCGTAAGGGCCTGTATCTGCAGAACCTGTGTGAATCGCGACTATGCGCGCTGTTGCCAGCGGGGCATGCGTGGGCCGATGGCGAAGGTGACTTACCCCTGGCCGAGCTGCACCAGCAGATCATGGTGCTGCGCGAGCCCAGTTCGACTACCCGGCGCACCTTCGACAAGGCCTGCGGCACTGCCGGTGTGCAGCCACGTGTGCAGCTGGAGCTGGACAGCCGTGAGGCGGTTACCGAGGCGGTGGCATCGCAGCTTGGCATTGGTGTGGTGTCGTCCACGGAAGTGGCCAACGACCCCCGAGTGGTGGCGCGGCCGCTGGCTGGGCAGGGCCTGGTCAACCAGCACATGGTCGGCTGCCTTGAACGGCGTCGTGAGTTACGCTTGATCCAGGCATTCCTGGGCCTGGCGGCCAGCCTCTGAGCCGGCCTAAGATGCCGACATAACCTGATGGACTGCTGATGAGCGAGAAAGACACCATTTCCATGCAACTGGTGCGCGAGGCCCTGTTGCAGACCTGCCCGGCAGGCGAGCCGGATGCTGCGTTGCTGGCGCGCGCCGGTATCGATGCCGGGCAGTTGCAAGCCCCGGATGCTCGCGTCAGTGCCGAGGCCTATGCCCGGCTCTGGCGCTTGCTGGCGCGGCGTTGCAATGACGAATTCTTCGCCATGGACCCGCGCGGCCTGCGCAGCGGCAGCCTGGCGTTCCTGTGCCGGGCGAGCATGGCACAGCCAACTTTGGGCGAGGGCCTGGAAACCGCGCTGGCGTTTCTTTCGCTGATGCTCGAAGACCTGCAGCCAAGCCTGGTGCGTCAGCAGGGCCTGGCGGAAATTGTCATCAATGAGCCGCGCGACCTGCCACGGCGTGCGTTCACCTATTTCACATTCTGGATGATCGTGCATGGAGTGGCCTGCTGGCTGGCCGGGCGACGCATTGCCATTCTGGCCATTGAGCTGCGCTGTGCCGAACCACCGTATTGTGACGATTACCGGGTGATGTTTTCCGAGAACCTGCAGTTCGAGCGGCCACGTACTCGCATGATCATCAGTGCCGACTGCCTCGACGTGCCGCTGCGCCGCAGCTCTGAGGACCTGCAGCGCTTTCTGGCCGAGGCGCCCGGCAACATCCTGGTCAAGTACCGTGACCCGGCCAGCCTGGGGCGGCGTATCCGCGCCGACTTGCTGCAATTGGACCCGTCCTGCTGGCCGGATGCCGATGCCCTGGCACGACAATTGTGCCTGTCCCCGTCCACCTTGCGCCGTCGGCTGGCGGAGGAGGGGCAGAGTTACCAGGTGCTCAAGGACAGTGTCCGGCGTGAGCTGGCCATCGCCTGGTTAAGCCAGGTCGAAGCGCCCATGGGGGAAATTGCCGAGCGCCTTGGGTTTGCCGATGGCAGTTCGTTCTACAAGGCATTTCGCAAGTGGTTCGGTTGCAACCCTGGGCACTACCGTGCACTGATTCAGGCCCAAGGGGCGGCGGGTTGAAGGGTGGTGGTTCCCACTGCCGCTGACACTGGCGTGCAGGCAGGTTGTCGGTTTTTCCATCGTAAGGAGACCGACATGCCGCAGACTCAAGTCAATCCCAAAGAACAGAATGCCGATAGGGAGTTCATTGCCGAGCAACTGCCCGCTTGGCTGAGCAATGCCACGCCACGGCAACTCAATACACTGCGCAGCAAGGTGGCAGCGCACCATGCGAGCCAGCGCCGCGTGGCTGCCGTGACGCGGCAACTCCAGCCTTTGCACACGTTCGCCAAGCAGCAGCTCGAACAGGCCATGCAGGCCCGGATGGGGTTGACGCTCGACCTTGACCAGGCGACTTGGCGAGAAGAGCGCAGGCGCTTGAAAATCGTGCAAGGGACGGTGCGGGAGTTCACCTCTTACTTCGTCAGGGTACCTGCGCTGCAAAAAATGATGCAGAACTTCAAGGAGGCTGAATCGTTCTTCTCCGACACTGCGCTGGTGCAGGCCGCCCACCAGGGGGCTAGCGGCGAAGCGACCCTGAGCAGTGACATTGAAGGCCTTGTCAGCCTGTGCCGGCAAACGGATGTAGGCGCAGCCTACCAGCGACATTTGGCGCAGGTGTTGACCAGTGACTTCGAGCGCGATCTGGTCGCGGACAAACGCTGCGAATTGGCGTTGGCGCTCGAGATAGCGGCCATGAAGCGCCAGCTGGGTGACGATGAATTGCGCCTGCTGCGCCAAGCGCTAGCGGGTACACCCATCACGCACCCCCGTAGCACGCGCGTAGTGGTCGGTGGCCTGAAGGTGCTGGGGTGCCGGGTGGATGGCGCGCTTGCATTTGAACTGCTCTTTTCGTGGGGTAAACCCAGCAGCCCGTTTCCGTCGCCGGAACAGACTGTTGGGGTATTGTTGTACCTGCCTGATGATGTTGAGCAGCCACTGCGTTATTTCGATGGGTGGCAGGCGGCCAATCAGGCATTGGTCGCGGCTTTTGCAAATGACGGTTACCGGCAGGGCATCGAGCGCCGTATCACCCTTGAAGATCGGGTGAAGTACATGACATTGCTCGGGACGCGTCTGCTCGATAGCAGCCCCGATCTGGACCCCGCCGTTGAACGAGGTTCGGCTGCGGGAATCAGTGACATGGCTGCCTGGCACGTGCGGCGAATCAAGAGCGACGCACGCTTTATGGCCGTACCCACGGCACAGGCCGATGCCGCCGCGGCTGCCCAGCGTCTGAAGGACCTTGAAAGCGCAGGCCTTGCGCTGCTCGGCCTGGCGAGTTTTTTTGTGCCAGGAATAGGCGAACTCTTGCTGCTTGACTGGGGGCGGCAGCTGCTTGGCCACGTCTATGAGGGCGTCAAGGACTGGAGCCAAGGGCATCAGCACGAAGCCGTTGACCACCTGCTGCAACTGGCCAGCGACCTTGCCGCCACGGGGCTGGTGGCGGGAGGCGTCGCCCTTGCCCGCAGCCCGTTTTTCGATGTGCTGGAGCCGGTCACCACCGAAGCGGGCGGGCAACGTTTGTGGCGATGCGATCTGCAACCCTACCGCCAGGTCAAGCCCAGCGAGCCGCTGATCGAGCAGGATAACGGGTTGTACAGCGATGGTAGCGGCCACTGGTGGCGTGACGAGCAGGGTTATTACCGCGTGCGGCAGGACGCCAGGGGGAACTGGCGTCTTTTGCATCGGGACGGCCATGATACCTATGGGCCGGCCTTGCGAGGCAATGGCGAACGTGCTTGGCGCCTGACCTTCGAACGCCCATTGGAATGGCAGGGTGAGACGAAGCTGCTGAGCCGTCTATGGCCATCGGCAAGGGATTTGGGTAGCGAGCGTGTTACGCAGATTCTCAAGGTTGCCGATGTCGATGAGGCGCACCTGCGTGGCCTGTTGGTGGAGGGGCGACGTCTGCCAGTCTGCTTGCGCGATACGCTGGAACGATTTTCGGTGGATGCGCGAGCACAACGTTTCTTCCAGGCGATGACGCCGAACGAAAGCGATACTGAGCTCTGGCAGTGGTGTGTCGATAGGCTGCAATTGGCAGGCTTGCCACTGGATGAGCAGGTGGCTTCGCTCCACGCGCGTGAAGTTAGCCTGCGAGGGCCGCTGCTGGAGCACTTCTCCACCCAGTACCTCGGCGATGACGAGGCGCTGAGCCTGGTGAAAAGAGACTTTCCGACACTCCCTGATGCCTATGCGCTCGAGGTGCTGCAACAGGCCGATGAAACGATGCGCACACGCATGCGCACCGAAGCGCGGCTGCCACTGGCCTTGATGGAGCGAGCGCGTAGCCTGCTACAGGAAGCCCGTCTGGTCCGACTGCGCGAGGCGCTGCACCTGAGGGGCAGTTACCACGCCGATGCAGTTGAACTGCTGTTTGTGTTGCTACGACGACATGGCCTGACGCAGCTCCCGTTCAATCTGATACAGCGTGACCAGTCCGAGAACGGTCGAGTGCTGGCGATGCTGTTTCCCGAAACGCGGGGTCAGCGCAGCCTGGTACTGGTATGGCGAGAAGGCGCCTTCGATCTATACGACGAAAACGGGCTGCGCAGTGGGCTGGAAGCCGCCGAGCCACGAGGCATCTTCGAAGTGTTGGCCGCTTGCCTTCCTGAAGCCTATCGGCAGCGTCAGGGCTGGGTGGGTGATGATGTCCCGGCACGTATCCGGGCGTCGATGCAAGGCTGGGTGCCAGCGCAACGGCAGGCGTTGCTGCGTCTGCTTGGCTGGCGCGAAGCACGCCCGCTCGCGTCGTCCTTGCAGCGCCTTGCTGACGGCCGGGTCGGTTACCTGCTCAGTGGGCGGGCCACATCGTCAGTGCCGTCAGGGCAGGTCATGCGCCAGCGGATTCGCAGCCTTTACCCAGCTTTCGACGAGCAAGAGGTCGAGCGCTTCCTGCGGACGCTCATGCGCTCTGCTGGCTCGGCCTATTCGAGCCTGCTGCGCATGGAGCAGGAATATCAGCGCCTGGATGAGCATTTGCAAACCTGGACGGAGGCCGTCTCGGCCCGTGCGAGAAACACCCGGCAGGAGGTTGCCGATGCTTTCCGGCGTGTCTGGCGGCTGGAGGGTGAGGAGGTAGTCGATGGCAATGGTGAGACGGCCGGCTTGCGCCTGAGTATCGTCGCGTGGTCGGTGGGGGAGCTGCCAAGCATACCCGCCGGTACCGACTTCGCTCATGTGATCGACCTGCTGCTGGTGGGGTTGCGTCTGGAGGCGCTGCCGCCAGGTTTTCTACGCAGCTTCCCTGCCGTGCGGCGTCTGGACCTGAGCAACAATGCCTTGAGTGCGTTGCCTGAACATCTAACCCAGCTGCGTGGCTTACGGCACTTGCATCTGCGGCGCAACAGGATCCGTGTGGCGGCAAACCAGTCCAGTGCCTTGGCTGCTCTGCCTGATTTGCGAACGCTTGATTTGAGCGAGAATCCGTTGGGTGCAATCAGCCTTGATTTCAATCAGTTGTCCCGTCTACGTGATTTGCGGCTGTTTCGTTGCGGCTTGCGGCGGGTGCCGGCAGGGTTGGAGTGGTTGGGGATGCTGGAGCATGCCGATCTGCGCAACAACCAGCTCAACGACCTGCCAGAGGCCCTGCTCAATGCCCCGGAACCTCTGCGTCGAGTAATAGCTGTGCAAGGGAACGCGTTGTCGGCGCAGGTCACCGAGCGCTTGTATGCTCAACCTGCACACGTGGGCGTAAGCGGCAACAGGGTGGAGGTGAGGGAGGGTGAGGCTGGCTGGCTACCCTGGAGGGGGAGGATATTGAAAATCGACGCCGCCAATGGCAAGCACTGCAGCGTGAGCCGGGAAGCAATGCGTTCTTTCAACTGCTCGATGAGCTGACCAGGAGCTCGGACTACCGTCTGGTGCGCTCCGATCTAAGCCGACGTGTCTGGGCGATGGTCGAGGCGCTCAACCAGGACACACGCATGCGCGAGGAGCTGTTCGAACTGGCGGCCGATCCGCGTACTTGCGTAGACAGTGTTGCCAGTTGCTTCGGTCATTTGGAGGTGCGCCAACAGGTGCTCCAGGCCACTGACGGGGGTGATCCGTTGACCACACGTGATGCGCGGCTGCTGTTGGCCCGGCGCCTCTTCCGGCTCGACCGGGTGGAAGCGTTTGCGCGGCAGGACTTCCAGTCCCGATCGCAACTGGCGAATGCTGAAGACGTGGACGAGGTGGAAGTCAGCCTTGCCTATCGCGTCGGGCTCTCGGTGCGGCTCGATCTGATCGGGCAGCCACGGACCATGCAGTTTCGCGCGATTGCCGGGGTGAGCCGCAGTGACCTGGACAGGGTCTACCAAGCTGTGCAGGAGGCGGAAGCGAGTGACGAACTTGCGCTGTTCATCAGCCAACGTGACTTCTGGTTGCCAGTACTGCGCGCGCAGCGGGCCGAAGATTTCGCGGCGTTGGAGGAACAGTTCGACACGCAACTGCAGGCACTGGATGAGCGAAAGGAGACGCTTGGCAGTGCCGCGTACGTGCAACAGGCCAACCAGATAGGCAAGGACCGTGAAGTGGCGCTGAATGCATTGGCCCTGCGCTTGACTCGCGAAGCGCTGCTGGCGCGGCCGTGAATGTAACCGGGGGCGAATCACGGGCATGGCTGCATTTCCTTGTGCCTTGCCCAGAGCAGGTTGGCGAGCATGCCAGCCTCATTCTTCGCTCCCGGGATTGCCATGATTTCCAGCACCTCCAACCTTGAAACCAGCCATCAGAAAGCAACTGATGATTTCATTGCCGCCAGGCTACCTGACTGGTTGAAACGGGCCAGCCAGGCCCAGATCATCGCCCTGCGCACCAGCCTCAACACACATCAGGCCAGCCAGGCCCGTTTGCGTGGGCTCACGCAGACCCTGCAACCCCTGCAGGTGTTCGCCCAACAGCATCTGCAGGGTGTGCTGGTGAAGCCACTGCCAGTAGGCATGACCCTCGCAGGGCTGGAATGGCTGCAGGTTTCACCGCGCATCGGTACCTTCCCCGGTACGCTTCAGCAGACCTATCACTACTCGGCCACCCGCCGGGATGGTTTGCTGAGGCTGATGGGTAATTTCGGCCCTGACGAATCGTTTTTCCTGGGCACCGGGCTGGTTCTCCCGGGGCGAGATGACTTGCTGACCGGCACGCCCGAGCAATTGGTTGCAGCATGCCGTGCGCTGGATGTGGGCCGGCTTTACCAGGACGAGCTGGCGCGGACGTTCAATGCCACCACCGAGGGCATCCTTGCCCAGGACAAACGTTCGGGCCTGGCATTGGCTGCGCAAGTCGCGATGCTCAAGGGTGACATCGACGAGCAGGTACAGCATGCCTTGCTGCAGGTGGTGGAGGGCGGTGGCCCCCATTCTGACACAGGCCTGCATGGTTACCCTGGCCTGCTGGAGGTGTTGGGCCAACGTGTGGCTGACGGGCTGTTCATTCGCCTGCGAGACTCTGTTGGCCAGGACCGAGGGGTGGTGCTCTACCTGCCCAGTGATCCCGTGCAGGCGCTGCGCCGTTTCGATTCCACAGAGGCCATGAACGCTGCAATGGCTGCAACGTTGCAAGAGAAGGGCTACCGAGACTACTTCACCCAGCTCATCAGCTTGCGACAGCGGGCGAGCTTCGCTGGTCTGCTGAGTGCGCGCCTCTCGGATCCACAGCCCGACCTGGCGTTGAGGGGCCCTACAGCCTTCGGGGACCTGTTCGCTGCGCTGGCTGCGCAACAGGTGCAGCGAGTCAAGGACGATGCTCGCCTGTTGCTGGTACCCACCGCGGACGCCGATGCTGCAGCGGCCCGTGCGCGTCGGGCTGCCTGGCGTGCCGCGGGCCTCGATCTGCTCAACCTGGCGGGGCTTTTCATCCCTGTCGTAGGGGCAATATTGCTTGGTCAGCTGGTGGTGCAGACGCTTGGCGAGGTTTTCGAGGGCGTCAGGGATTGGGCCCGTGGGCACCAGCACGAAGCCCTGGAGCATATGCTGGGTGTAGCTGAAACGGTGGCTGCGACGGCGTTGACCGTGGCGGGTGTGAGCGTTCTGCGCAGCGCCTTCGTCGATGGCCTGCAGCCTGTGAGCGTGGGCGGGCGGCGTGGCCTGTTGGGTTCCGATGACATTACGGCCTATGAGTCGACCCCAGGCACCATCGCCCTACGTGACGATGGGCTCTACGGCGACGAGAGCAGGCGCTGGATGCGCAGGGGCCAGCGTTACTATGAGGTACAGCGCAGCGAGCCTGAAGCCCCTTACCGCTTGTGTCACCCCAGTGGCGAAAAGGCGTACGGGCCGGCCGTGCTGCACAACGGCGAGCGTAGTTGGCGCCTGATGCAGGACCAGCCGCAGCGCTGGAGCGACGTGGCCATGATGCTCGATACCCTGTGGCCGCAGCATCCTTCCATTGACGCACAGCGGGCTGCGCAGGTGCTGCGGGTAGCCGGTGTGGATGCCGAGGAGTTGCGGGGCGTGCTGGTGGAAAACCGACCGGCGCCTGTCAACTTGCGAGAGACCTTGCGGCGCTTCGAAGCCCATGCCCGTATCGAGGCGTTTTTCACTCGTCTGGCCAGCTACTCGCTTGTCACCCAAGACAGTGCATTGCTCGCCTGGTGTGAGGCTCGTGCTGGCAGCACCAACAGCGACGTCCTGCTGCGCCAGCAAGCTGCCCTGTGGGGGCCTCTTCTCGACCACCTGAGCAGTTCGCCAGCTGGCGATGACGCTCTGCTGACGTTGATAAGGCGGGACTTTGCCGGTTTGCCGGAAGCTTATGCGCAGTCGCTGGCGGCGCAGTTCAGCGAAGGCGAGCGGTTCCTGGCAATGTCAGGTGGGCGTGTGACGCTGAATTTAGCAAGCAAGGCCCGCGCGCTGCTGCGTCTGGCCAGATTGAACCGTGCACTCGAAGGGCTTTACCTGCCCGGCAGCTACTGCAACGAAACCGGCGAACTGGCTTTCGCGCTGCTTCAGAAGGAAGTGGAAAGCAGCAACGGTGTGTCTGCCAATGCCCTTGACCTGCAATTGCGTGAAAGCGCACCGGACGGGCATTTGCTCAAGGCCGTGGGCCCCGCTGGCGTCCCCCGGATGCGTCGGGTAGTGGTGCGCAAAGACGGGCGCTTCCATCTCTATGATGGCTTGGGCCGTGCGTTGCCGTTCGGCGCTGGTGATTCGGCAAACCTGTACGACATGCTTGCCGCGGCCTTGGCACCTGAGCACCGCACGGCGCTTGGCATGGCTGAAAACGATATGGGAACGCAGCTACGTCAGCGACTGCTGGCACGACTTCCCGCTACGCACCAGGAGGTTGTCGAACTGTTGCAATGGCCAACCCAGGTGCAGTGGTTCAACCCTGGGCGACGCTTGGCTGATGGCCGGGTTGGCTATCTGCTCAGTGGCCGTGGTACGGGCGACAGCCACTCACTGCCGGCACGTGTTCGTGAGCGCTTGCGCCAGCTTTATCCAGGGCTGGATGAGGCACAGCTGGATCAGGAACAGGCACTGCTGATGAATAGGCAGCAATCCGCCTATGAGCGCATTGTAGAGCTTGAGGACGACCAAGATCAGTTGATCCGCCACCTCAACCGCTGGGTCAGCGCAGAGCTGAGCGAAAGGCGCCAGCGGCTTCGCCAGCGATCAGCCGACGCTATTCTGCGTGCCTGGCGCTTGCAGGGCGACTGTATTTACGACCATGCAGGCATGGTGACCGGCCAGCGCCTGTCGCTGAGTGGCGTGCAGCTCAGCAGTTTGCCGGAGTTACCGGCGGCCATCGATTTCCACCGTATTACCAGCCTGCGCCTGCAGGAGTCTGCGGTTGATACGGTGCCAGTGAGTTTCTTGTGCCCGTTTACCGCGCTGACCGAGTTGGACATGAGCTTCAACCAACTGCGCAACATTCCGCTCGGGATTGCTTATCTGCCGCAATTGCAGCGTTTGCGCCTGGCACATAACCAGATCCGCCTCAATGCCCAAGCAGTCGGTATTCTGCAGGCTATGCCTGGCTTGTTGCATCTAGACTTGAGCTACAACCGTCTGGAAGACCTCGACCTACGCTTCAACCATCTCTCGGCCCTGACTCACCTGAACCTGCGCCACTGCCGGCTGGGGGCCTGGCCCAGCCGCATCGAACTGTGCGGCCTGCTGGTGCACTGTGATCTGCGCGACAACCAATTGCCGACGCCACCGGAAGCGGTGATTGCAATGCCCTATGCCTGGCGCCGGGGGCTTATCGTTGATCGCAACCCACTGAGGGGGGGTCAACTGCAACGCTTGTACGCGCTGGATCCCATTGAGGAGCATGGGCATCTGCCAGAGTCGATGGGCAAGGTCGACTTGCCTCATGCGCGCAGCCTGTGGCTGCAGCATATTGCCGAAAACGACCGCGCTGCGCGCGCAGTGCTATGGGACGGTCTGCTGGCCGAACCAGACAGTGCGGGTTTTTTTCGTATCCTGGCGTGGTTGGAGCATACCGCTGATTATGCTTCAGCAGTTGCCGGGGGCGGTCGGGAAGTACTTGTGCGTGATGTGTGGGCCATGCTGCAGGCGATGGACGTCAGTCCAGCGCTGCGGTTGCGCGTTTTTGAAGCGGCCAATCAACCGGTTTCCTGCTCGGACATGGTCAGCGATCGGTTCAGCCACATGAATGTACAGGTCTTGTTGGCCAAGGCTGAAGCGGACGCACAAGACCTGACGCAACGGGCGCAGCTCATGGCGTTCGGTCGGCAGCTGTACCGTCTTGACCAGGTGCAGCAGCAGGCCCGCCAGGCGATCCTGCGCCAGGGTGTCGAAGGTGAGCAGGTGGGGCGCTCGGCCTGGTCACTGGCATACCGTGTGCGCTT
Organism: Pseudomonas sp. NBRC 111132; assembly: GCF_001320565.1. Classification (NCBI taxonomy): domain Bacteria; kingdom Pseudomonadati; phylum Pseudomonadota; class Gammaproteobacteria; order Pseudomonadales; family Pseudomonadaceae; genus Pseudomonas; species Pseudomonas sp. NBRC 111132. The sequence goes on along the minus strand of NZ_BCBI01000039.1, from coordinate 23,590 downwards.
GCGCGAGCGTCTTGATTTGCCTGGTCAGCCATGGGCGATGCGTTACCCGAACGCTGTCGCGCTGAGCGATCAACACATCAACGATGTGGCTGCGGCTGTCCTCGCCAACGAGACGATCGAGGCGCGCACTCAAAGCCTGGTGAGTCAAGCGTTCTGGGAGACTTTTCTTGGTGAGCAGCACCGGAACTTGTTCGAGTCGCTCAGAACCGACTATCTCCAGCGCAGGGCGAACCTGCGCGCTATCCAGCCACCGCTCTCGGCTGAGCAGCTTCGTTCGCAGGTCGCGGATCTGGAGGATCAGGAGCAATGCGATAGAGAACGATTGCAGGCAGGCCTGACCGAGTCCTACTTGCGTGGCGAGAGTCGGGGCGACGGCTGACCTGCAAGGCGGCCAAACCGGTCATCGAGATTGACAGCTTTGGCCATTGCCGCCGTGCTTGAGCGGCGCGAACATCGTCGGACCGATGGTTCAACTCCAAAAACAAGAAACCAGGAGTCCGACGATGCGTGATTACGCCGAGGCCGCTCGAGCGTTCGACCTTGCGCAGGCCGCTACTGCGGCACTGCATGGCAACCTCGAAGCCCTCAATGCCTGTGTCGAATGCTGCGACCGCCATGCCGGTGGCGGCAAGCTGGCGCTGATCCACGAAGACCGGGACGGCCACACTGAGCGGTACAGTTTCGAGCAACTCAAGGTGCAGGCTGCCCGTTTTGCCAATGTACTCAAGGCGCAAGGCGTGAGTGCCGGGGACCGGGTGGCGGGTCTAATGCCCCGTACACCTGAGTTGCTTGTCACCATCCTCGCCACCTGGCGCCTGGGGGCGGTGTATCAGCCGTTGTTCACTGCGTTCGGCCCCAAGGCCATCGAGCATCGCCTTGAGCAGTCGCACGCCCGTGTCGTCGTCACCGACAGCCAAAACCGTGCCAAGCTGGACGACGTGCATGCCTGCCCGACGATCATTACGGTCAAGGCTCGCGTTGGCGAGCTGGATTTCCAACAGTGCCTTGAGCGTGCGGCAGACGACTGTGAACCGGTCATGCGCGCGGGTAACGACCCGTTCTTGCTCATGTTCACTTCAGGCACGACTGGCCCGGCCAAGCCACTGGAAGTGCCTCTGCGTGCCATCGTCGCGTTTCAAGGCTACATGCGCGACGCCATCGACCTGCGCCCCGAAGACAACTTCTGGAACCTGGCCGACCCGGGGTGGGCCTATGGCCTGTACTACGCGGTCACCGGCCCGTTGTCGCTGGGCCATGCCACCACGTTCTACGATGGCCCGTTCAGCGTCGAAAGCTGCGCGCGAGTCATCGACAAGCTTGGCATCACCAACCTGGCAGGCTCGCCCACCGCGTACCGCCTGTTGATCGCCGCCGGCAGTGCTTTTTCGGCGCCCGTCAAAGGCCGCCTGCGGGTAGTCAGCAGTGCCGGTGAGCCGCTTAACCCGGAAGTGATCCGCTGGTTTGCCGACGAGCTTGGGGTCACCATCCACGACCATTACGGCCAGACCGAACTGGGCATGGTGCTGTGCAACCACCATGGCCTGCAGCACCCGGTGCATCTGGGCTCGGCCGGCTTCGCCATCCCCGGTCATCGCATTGTCGTGCTGGACGAGCAGGGTAGCGAACTACCTGCCGGCCAGCCGGGCATCCTTGCGGTCGATCGCGAGCAGTCGCCGCTGTGCTGGTTCGGTGGTTACCACGGCTTGCCGACCAAATCGTTCGTCGGCAAGTACTACCTCAGTGGCGACACCGTCGAGCTGAACCAGGATGGCAGCATCAGTTTCGTCGGCCGTAGCGACGATGTGATCACTACCTCCGGCTACCGGGTCGGCCCATTCGATGTGGAGAGTGCGTTGATCGAGCACCCGGCGGTGATCGAGGCGGCCGTGATCGGCAAACCGGACCCGGAGCGCACCGAGCTGATCAAGGCCTTCGTGGTCTTGGCCAGCGGCGTCGCCGGCAACGCCGAGCTGGAAGAAACCTTGCGCCAGCACGTGCGCCAGCGCCTATACGCGCATGCCTACCCCAGAGAAATCGAATTCGTCAGCGAGCTGCCCAAGACCCCGAGCGGCAAGCTGCAACGCTTCATCCTGCGTAATCAGGAAGTCGCCAAACAACACGCGCAACAGGCCACCCCTGTCAGCGCCTGAAAGGAACCGATCATGCACATAGCCAACAAACACTTCATCGTCAGCGGCGCCGCTTCCGGGCTGGGTGCCGCTACTGCTCAGATGCTGGTCGAGGCCGGCGCCAAGGTCATGCTGGTCGACCTCAATGCCCAGGCCGTCGAGGCCAAGGCTCGCGAGCTGGGCGACAACGCCCGCTTCGCGGTGGCCGACATCAGCGACGAGCAGGCTGCCCAGGCGGCGGTCGATGCAGCCGTCAACGCCTTTGGCAGCTTGCATGGGCTGGTCAATTGCGCCGGCATCGTCGGTGCCGAGAAGGTGTTGGGCAAGCAGGGCCCGCATGGCCTGGGCAGCTTCGCCAAGGTCATCAACGTCAACCTGATCGGCAGCTTCAACCTGCTGCGTCTGGCTGCTGCGGCCATGGCCGAAGGGGCTGCCGACGAGGGGGGCGAACGCGGGGTGATCATCAACACTGCGTCCATTGCCGCCTATGACGGGCAGATCGGCCAGGCCGCCTACGCTGCCTCCAAGGGCGCTATCGCCAGCCTGACCTTGCCGGCCGCCCGCGAACTGGCGCGCTTCGGTATCCGTGTGATGACCATCGCCCCAGGCATCTTCGAAACACCGATGATGGCCGGGATGACCGAGGACGTGCGTGCTTCGCTGGCTGCCGGCGTGCCGTTCCCGCCGCGTCTGGGCCGCCCCCAGGAATACGCCGCACTGGCCCGTCACATCATCGAGAACAGCATGCTCAACGGCGAGGTGATCCGCCTCGACGGTGCACTGCGCATGGCTGCCAAGTAAGGAGAACGAACATGACCCTCGCCAATGACCCGATCGTTATCGTCAGCGCCGTGCGCACGCCCATGGGTGGGCTGCAGGGCGACCTCAAAAGCCTGACAGCGCCGCAACTGGGCAGCGCGGCCATTCGCGGCGCCGTGGAGCGCGCCGGTATCGGCGCCGCCAGTGTCGAGCAAGTGTTGTTCGGCTGCGTGCTGCCGGCCGGGCAAGGCCAGGCCCCGGCGCGCCAGGCCGCGCTGGGCGCCGGGCTGGACAAGCACACCACCTGCACCACCCTGAACAAGATGTGTGGCTCGGGCATGCAAGCCGCGATCATGGCCCATGACTTGCTGCTGGCCGGCACTGCAGACGTGGTGGTAGCGGGGGGCATGGAAAGCATGACCAATGCCCCGTACCTGCTGGACAAAGCCCGTGGTGGTTACCGCATGGGCCACGGCAAGATCATCGACCATATGTTCATGGACGGCCTGGAAGACGCCTACGACAAAGGCCGCCTGATGGGTACCTTCGCTGAAGACTGCGCTCAGGCCAACGCCTTCAGCCGCGAAGCCCAGGACCAGTTCGCCATCGCCTCGCTGACCCGTGCCCAGGACGCGATCAGCAGCGGCCGCTTTGCCGCCGAGATCGTGCCGGTGGAAGTCACCGAGGGCAAGGAAAAACGCGTGATCAAGGATGACGAGCAGCCGCCCAAGGCGCGCTTGGACAAGATCCCGCAGCTCAAGCCGGCGTTCCGTGAAGGTGGCACCGTGACGGCGGCCAACTCCAGTTCGATTTCCGACGGCGCTGCCGCGCTGGTGCTGATGCGCCGCTCCGAAGCTGACAAGCGCGGCCTCAAGCCCCTGGCAGTCATCCATGGCCATGCTGCCTTCGCCGACGCCCCGGCGTTGTTCCCGACCGCGCCGATCGGGGCCATCGACAAACTGCTGAAACGCACCGGTTGGAACCTGGCAGAAGTCGACTTGTTCGAGATCAACGAGGCCTTTGCGGTGGTCACGCTGGCGGCCATGAAGCACCTCGACCTGCCCCACGAAAAGGTCAACATCCACGGCGGCGCCTGCGCACTCGGGCACCCGATTGGCGCTTCTGGCGCTCGCATCCTGGTAACCCTGTTGTCGGCCTTGCGCCAGAACAACCTGCGCCGAGGTGTGGCCGCCATCTGCATCGGCGGTGGCGAGGCCACGGCCATGGCTGTCGAATGCCTGTACTGAGGTGAACCATGCTGGTAACTGACGAGCAACAACAGATAGCCGATGCGGTACGTACCTTCGCCCAGGAGCGCCTGAGACCGTTCGCCGAACAATGGGACAAGGAACATCGGTTCCCGAAAGAGGCCATTGACGAAATGGCCGAGCTGGGCCTGTTCGGCATGCTGGTGCCGGAGCAGTGGGGCGGCAGCGACACCGGTTATGTGGCCTATGCCATGGCCCTGGAAGAGATCGCCGCCGGTGATGGGGCCTGCTCGACCATCATGAGCGTGCACAACTCGGTCGGTTGCGTGCCGATCCTGCGTTTCGGCACCGAGCAGCAGAAAGCACGGTTTCTCACCCCGCTGGCCAGCGGTGCGATGCTCGGCGCCTTTGCCCTGACCGAACCGCAGGCGGGCTCCGATGCCAGCAGCCTGAAGGCCCGTGCGCGTCTGGACGGTGACCACTATGTGCTCACTGGCAGCAAGCAGTTCATCACCTCCGGGCAGAACGCCGGGGTGGTGATCGTGTTTGCCGTGACCGACCCGGACGCCGGCAAGCGCGGGATCAGCGCCTTCATCGTGCCCACCGATTCGCCGGGCTACCAGGTGGCGCGGGTGGAGGACAAGCTCGGCCAGCATGCATCCGACACCTGCCAGATCGTCTTCGACAACGTGCGTGTGCCGGTGGTCAACCGCCTGGGTGCAGAAGGCGAGGGCTACAAGATAGCCTTGGCCAACCTTGAAGGTGGCCGCATCGGTATCGCCTCGCAGGCGGTTGGCATGGCCCGGGCCGCGTTCGAAGTGGCGCGCGACTACGCCAACGAGCGGCAAAGCTTCGGCAAGGCGTTGATCGAGCACCAGGCTGTGGCCTTCCGCCTGGCCGACATGGCGACGAAAATCGCCGTTGCCCGGCAGATGGTGCTGCACGCCGCCGCGCTGCGTGACGCCGGGCGCCCGGCGTTGGTGGAGGCGTCGATGGCCAAGCTTTTTGCCTCGGAAATGGCCGAAAAGGTCTGCTCGGATGCCTTGCAGACCCTGGGCGGTTATGGCTATCTGAGCGACTTCCCGCTGGAGCGGATCTACCGTGACGTTCGGGTTTGCCAGATCTACGAAGGCACCAGCGACATTCAGCGCATGGTCATTGCGCGCAATCTTTGAAGGAGCAGACTGCATGGCATTCGAAACCATCCTGTTGGACATCCACGGCAAGGTCGGCCTGATCACCCTCAACCGCCCGCAAGCCCTCAATGCGCTGAACGCGCAGATTGTCGGCGAGATCAACCAGGCCCTTGACCAGCTCGAGCGTGACCCGAATATCGGTTGCGTGGTGCTGACAGGTTCGGCCAAGGCCTTTGCCGCTGGCGCCGACATCAAGGAAATGGCCGAACTGCAATACCCGCAGATCTACGTCGACGACCTGTTCAGCGATGCTGACCGCATTGCCAACCGGCGCAAGCCGATCATCGCTGCGGTCTCCGGCTTCGCGCTGGGCGGCGGCTGCGAGTTGGCGATGATGTGTGACTTTATCCTCGCCGCCGACAACGCCAAGTTCGGTCAACCGGAAATCAACCTTGGCGTGTTGCCGGGCATGGGCGGTACCCAGCGTCTGACCCGTGCCGTGGGTAAGGCCAAGGCCATGGAACTGTGCCTGACTGGCCGCCTGATGGGGGCTGAAGAGGCTGAGAGGGCTGGCCTGGTGGCGCGAATCGTGCCGCAGGCGGAGTTGCTGGAAGAGGCGCTTAAGGTGGCTGCGACCATTGCCAGCAAATCGATCCCGGTGAGCATGATGGTCAAGGAGAGCGTTAACCGAGCGTTTGAAGTTACCCTCAGCGAGGGCGTGCGCTTTGAACGCCGGGTCTTCCATGCGGCTTTCTCCACTGAAGACCAGAAAGAAGGCATGGCCGCCTTCATCGCCAAGCGCGAGGCGCAGTTCAAGGATCGTTGATGCCAGCTGGGAATTTGGGCTGGGCCTCCAGGTGCATGCCTTGAGAGGTCTGGTCGCTGTGAGATCGAGCGCCGGGCGGGTGGCGCTCGATCTCATGGGCGCTGAAAAGGTTGTGGCGAGCCTCCCAAGACCAGCCATCCCTGCACCGACCGGCGGATTGTAAGCACTGGAAGCAAATTCGCACCCATTTGCAGTTGCTCCACGCGACGTGGCGCCTTAGACTGCCGCCCCCTGTAAAAGAGTGCCGGTTGGCGCTTGAAGAATTCCGCTGCCGATGCCAAGGCGTCGGCGGCACATGAATCGCCCAAATGCACATTTTTTCATAGAGAAATCGATGACCAAGGAACAGTTGCTGGCCATGTCGGCCGATGACTACATGAACGCCGACCAGCTGGCCTTCTTCACTGAGCTGCTGCAGGCGATGAAAGTCGAAACCCATGAACGCATCGAGCTCAGCCGCACCACCATCGAAGGCCTTGACACCCCGTCGGACCCTGCCGACGTGGCTTCGGTCGAAGAAGAACGTAGCTGGCTGGTAAATGCCATCGACCGCGACCAACGCCTGCTGCCACAGCTGGAAATGGCCCTGGACCGCATTACCGACGAAAGCTTCGGCTGGTGCGATGACAGTGGTGAGCCAATCGGCCTGAAGCGCCTGCTGATCAGCCCGACCACCAAGTACTGCATCGAAGCCCAGGAGCGCCACGAGCAGCTCGACCGCCACCAGCGCCAGGTATAACCCGCGCCAGGTGCAAAGCCCCACGGAGCGATCCCTGGGGCTTTTTGCGCTTGTCGTCGCCGCCGTTTTTGTTGCGCCATAAGAAACACTGCTGTACTGGCATGCGCTGTTTTCTCTTCGCAGGCAGGCGTATCATGGCCTTATCGTTAGGGTGCTAATTAAATTCCGGAGGGAATGATGAATAGCCGAGTCGATGTAGCCGTGATGATTGGTTCGGGTGTGCCGGCCACCCTGCAGGCACTGGGTAAGCGCATTTGCTGGGTGGTGCTGGTCAATGGCGAGCGCCGTGGCACCGCGTTTGCCACGCGTGAAGAAGCGCTGGAGTGCCAGGCTGCCTGGCAGCAGCAGCTGAAGAAGGGGTTGGCAGCCTGAAAATGTTTATTGCCTCTCGACGTGTTTCAGTGTTTTCGGGCATATTTGTCCTACAGTAATGCGCACATGGATGCCAGGGCTTGTTTTCTTGCAGGCTCACTCCCATGGTTGCGTTTTCTGGCGAGTGATCTCAGGCATCACACTTCCCTAACCGGGGATGAGCCAAACGCCTTCGGTTGAAGGCGAATCTGGCAGACCAGAGTAAAGATTCCTGCACGCTGCATCGTCAGCGAGCACAGACATTTCGCATATCGCTTTATTACTCTTTTCGCCTATCGATAAGAAGTGGCCGTGCCTCCCCGAGCTTGGGAGAGGGCGGGTTGTAACCGGTTGAGGATTACTTCATTGGCAGTCAGCACACTTGATACTCATGCGTTGTTCGCCTTGGGCGACTTGCGCGGTAAATTGGCCCAACTGTTCCAGGGTCGCTTCATCTATGTCACCGAACAGAATCCCGAAGGCCTGTACATGGCCGAAATCGACACCGAAAGTGCACTGGTGGTCGATGACAAACAGCGCCTTGAGCTGAAAGTCGGCGACCACTTCCGCGCTGCCGTATTGCCCAGCCGCGAAGGCGGCAAGCTGGAAATGCGCTTTCGCGAAATAAAGTTGAATGTGTATGGCGTGGGCGATTACGCCTTCGTTTCGGTGCCGGAAGGCGATGGGATCGTGTTTCGGGAAGGGCATGGCGTGATGCTGGTGTTCGCCGCGCAGCAACAAGTGCAGGAAGGCCTGGGCAAGTTGCTCAAAGCGGTGACCGGCAAAGTTGCCAAGTGGCGCAAGGGTGAACTGACCACGTTCAAGGCCAGTGAATGACCGACGCTGACGACGGTCCTGCCTCGCGGTCCGAGTTTCATCGGCAGCACCAAGCACATGCCGTGGCCGAGGCCGAACGCATGCTGGCCAAGCGCGAGGAGCTGAAAGGCACCTGGTTGAACTGGGTGGCTGCTGAGCTCTATGGCCTCAGCCCGCCGCCATATGCCGCCATGGTTCGGCGCGAGTTGCAGCGCCTCAGCCAAGGCTGAGGCGGCAACCCTTCAGTTACCTCGGTCGCTGCCGCTGCTGACCTCTTCAGGAACCGGCTCTTTCGACATGCGCTTGCGGAACAGCGCCGCCCGCGCCAGCAGTAGCGTGGTGACCGGCACGGTGATCGACAGCAGTATCGGGATCAGCCAGGCATGCAGCACCGGGGCGTCCTTGAGCCACGAGAAATAGATGATCGAGGCCAGTGCCACGCACCAGGCGCCAATGGTCGAGGCCAGTGCGGGCGGGTGCATGCGTTGGAAGTAGTCTTTCAGGCGCACCAGGCCTATCGCACCGATCAGGGCGAACAGGCTGCCGGTCAGCAGCAGCGCGGCGGTGACCAGTTCCAGCCAAAACGGCAGTACCAGGGTTTCAGTCATTCGATCACCTCACCGCGCAGCAGGAACTTGGCCAGGGCAAACGAGCCGACGAAGCCGAACAGCGCAATCAGCAGGGCACCCTCGAAATAGGTGTCACTGGCATAGCGGATACCCAGCACCAGCATGGTCAGCATGGCCAGGATGTACAGGTAGTCCAGCGCCAGCACACGGTCCTGGGCGGATGGGCCACGGAACAGCCGGATCAGCGCCAGGCCCATGGCCAGGGCGAAGATGAACAGGCTGGCGAGAACAGCATTGGCGAGCAGGCCTGTCATTGGAAAATCTCCATCAGCGGGCGTTCGTAGGTGTCCTTGAAGTGTTGGATGAAGGCCGCTTCATCCTCCAGGTCGAACACGTGCAGCAGCAAGACACTGCGGTCCAGCGCCAGTTCGGACCAGACGGTGCCCGGTACCACCGTGGTAATCATCGACAGCGCTGCCAGGCCGTGCGCGTCGCGCAGTGCCAGCGGTATGTGGACGAACGCGGAGCGTGGAGGCTGCTTGCCGGCACGCAGCACGCCACGAGCAACCAGCAGGTTGGAGATGATTACATCCAGGCCGACCCGGGCGATCAGCCTGGCGATGACCAGTGGCCGGCGTACGTGGGCATGCTGCGGACGCAGGGGCGCCATCAGCAGCGGCGCCAGCACGCCGAGTGCGGCGCCTAGCAGCAGGTTGCCAGGGCTTACCGAGAGGTTCAGCAACAGCCACAGGCCGAACAGCGAGACCGACAGCAGTGGGGCGGGGAACAGTCGGTTCATGGCTGCACCTGTACGTCGAGCGTGGTGGGGCCAGGAATCGGCCGGGCGGCCATCACGGCTTCGATATAGGCGTCCGGGGCCTGCAGGCTGGCAGCTGTGTCCTGGGTGTAGCGCAGCAACGGCTCGGCCTTGAGGCTGAGTATGATGCACAGGCCGAGCAGGATGACGATTGGCAGGCACTCATAGCGGCGCAGTACCGGCGAGGGCCGTTCTTCGGGTTTCCAGAAACGCTGGATGCCAACGCGGCCGAAGGCGATCAGCGAGGCCAAACCGGAGAGGATCAGCAAGGCCACGAGACCCCAGCCGGCCACACTCAGCGGCTGTTCGGCGGGCACGCCGAGGCCCAGTGGGTTGAATAGCGCGCTGATAAGGTTGAGCTTGGCGACAAAACCCGACAGCGGCGGCATGCCGATGATCAGCAGCGCACAAGCGATGAAGCTGAGGCCGAGGAAGGCCATGGTCCACGGGATGATCTGGCCGATCACCGCCTTCTGCTCATCGTCGAGGTTGATGCCTTTGGGCGGGTGCAGCGATTCCAGCGGTGGGGGCATGGCGTCTTCTTCTTCGTCCAGCGGTGCTTCATTGGCCGAGCGCGAACGCTCGACCAGTTCAGCGAGCAGGAACAGTGCGCACAGCGCGAGGGTCGAGTTGACCAGATAGAACAACGCCGCGCCGGTCAGCGCCGACTGGGCAAAGCCGACGGCGCCGAGCAGGGTGCCGGCCGAGACCAGTATGCTCAGGGCCGCCATGCGCTCCAGGCGCTGTGCGGCAAGGATCGATACTGCTGCCACCGCCAGAGTGACCAGGCCGCCGTACACCAGCCACTCGCCGCCGAAATGCGCCGAGGCTCCGGCCTGCCCGGAGAACAGCAGCGTCCACAGGCGCAGCACGGCGTACAGGCCGACTTTGGTCATGATGGCGAACAGCGCAGCCACCGGCGCACTGGCCGAGGCGTAGGCTGGCACCAGCCAGAAGTTCAGCGGCCAGATACCGGCCTTGACCAGGAAGGCCATGGCCAGGATTGCCGCGCCGGCATGCAGCAGGCCACGGTCGGCCTCCGGTACCAGTGGAATCTTCAGTGCCAGATCGGCCATGTTCAAGGTACCGGTCACGCCATACAGCATTGCTGCGCCGATCAGGAACAACGATGAGGCGAACAGGTTGATGGCGATGTAGTGCAGGCCGGCGCGCACCCGAGCGCGACCCGAGCCATGCAGCAGCAGACCATAGGAGGCGGCCAGCAGCACTTCGAAGAACACGAACAGGTTGAACAGGTCGGCGGTGAGGAAGGCCCCGTACAGGCCCATCAGCTGGATCTGGAACAGCGCATGGAAGCTGGCCCCGGCGCCGTCCCAGCGGGCACGGGCAAACAGTAGCGCACTGAAACCGATGACCCCGGTCAGGGTCAGCAAGAGCGCAGACAAGTGGTCCACCACCAGCACGATGCCGAATGGCGCCGGCCAGTTACCCGGCAGGTACACGCCTATCGACTCTGCCTGGCCCTGGGTCCGCACCCACAGCAGCAGAGAGACCGCGATGACCAGGCCGGCGAAGGTTGACAGCAGGTTCAGCCTGGCCTTGATATGCCTGTGCTTTTCACCCAGCAGCAACATCACCGATGCAGTAATCAGCGGCAGCAGAATGGGGGCGACGATCAGTTGACTCATGCCACTCATTCGTCACGCTCCCGGCCATCCACGTGGTCGGTACCAGTCAGGCCACGCGAGGCCAGCAGCACCACCAGAAACAGCGCAGTCATGGCGAAACTGATGACGATGGCGGTTAACACCAGCGCCTGCGGCAGTGGGTCGGTGTAATGCAGCAGGTCCTGAGTGACGCCGTCCTTGATGATCGGCTCCTTGCCAATGAACAGGCTGCCCATGCTGAAAATGAACAGGTTGACCCCGTAAGACAGCAGGCACAGGCCCATGATTACCTGGTAGGTACGCGGGCGCAGGATCAGCCACACCCCCGAGGCGGCCAGCACGCCGATGGCGACTGCAATCACTTCTTCCATCAGGCGGCTCCTGCTTGGCTGGTTTTCGCCGGGTTGCCCGGGCGGTAGGCGCGCACCGACTGGTGCGCCAGGGCCGTGAGGATCAACAGCGTCGAGCCGACCACCACGGTGTACACGCCGACATCGAAGAACAGCGCGCTGGCCACGTGCACGTCACCGAGCAACGGCAGGTGCAGGTGGGCGGTATGAGTGGTGAGGAACGGATAGCCAAGCAACATGGCACCGACTCCAGTCAGGGTCGCGCACAGCAGCCCGGTGCCCATCCAGCGCAGCGGCCGCAGGCTCATCTGTGCTTCGACCCACTGGGTGCCGGCCACCATGTACTGCAGGATGAACGCCACCGACATCACCAGGCCGGCAACAAAGCCACCGCCCGGCTGGTTGTGCCCGCGCATGAACAAGTACATCGACACCAGCAGGGCGATCGGCAGCAGCAGGCGCACCAGTACCGCCGGCACCATCATGAAACCGAGTGCGGTGTCGGTGGCGTGCCGCGGGTTGATCAGGTCGGTGACCACGTCGGGCGCCAGCTGGCGCTGCTGCGCCGGCAGTTGCATGCTCTCCTTCGGTGGGCGGAAGCGCCGCAGCAGGGCGAACACGGTCAGCGCCACGGCCACCAGCACGGTAATTTCACCGAGGGTATCGAAGCCGCGGAAGTCGACCAGCATGACATTGACCACATTGGTACCACCGCCCTGAGGCAGCGCCCGACTCAGGTAGAACGAGGAAATATCGTTGGGCGTCGGCCGGGTCAGCATCGCGTAGGACAGCACGGCCATGCCGCCCCCTACCAGCACCGCCAGCAGCAGGTCGCGCAGGCGGCGCATGCGCGCGCGCTCCAGGCTGCCGGGCAGCGGCGACACACCTTCGATCCGCCGCGGCAACCAGCGCAAGCCGAGCAGGATCAGCACAGTAGTCACCACTTCCACCACCAACTGGGTCAGGGCCAGATCGGGCGCGGAGAACCAGACGAAGGTGATGCAGGTCATCAAGCCGCAGACGCTGACCATGATCAGTGCTGCCAGACGGTGGTATTTGGCCTGGTAGGCGGCGCCGATGGCGCAGGCAATGGCGATCAGCCACAGGGCGACGAACACACCCGAGCCCGGAATCTTCGGCCGGTCGCCCCAGCTCAGGCCGCTGTAGAGCATGGGCGTGAGGCCAGCAAGAAACGCGGCGACGACCAGCATGAACAGCTGCGACTGCAGGCGACGGGTGGTGAACAGGCGCTCGATGCGACGTGCCAGCAGCATCAGGTGCACTTGGCCGTGCTCGAACAGGCGCTTGCCGTTGAAGCGCTCGATCAGCGGTGGGTAGGGGAAGCGGCCCAGGCGCAGCTGCTTGCGCAGCAGCAGGTACAGGACGATGCCGCCGCTCATGGCCACCAGGCTCATGATCAGCGGTGCGTTCCAGCCATGCCAGATGGCCAGGCTGTATTCCGGCAGTGTGCCGCCTACTACCGGCAGGGCCGCAGCGGCCAGCAGCGGGCCGACCGACTGAGCAGGGAAGATGCCCACTACCAGGCAGGTGAGCACCAGCAGCTCGACCGGCGCACGCATCCAGCGTGGCGGCTCGTGCGGGGTATGGGGCAGGTCCTGGGCTGGCGGCCCGAAGAACACATCGACCGTGAAGCGCAGGGCATAAGCCACGCTGAAGGTACCGGCCAGGGTGGCGATCACCGGCAACGTCGTTTCGACCCAGGCGGTGGAGCTGATGAATACGGTTTCGGCGAAGAACATTTCTTTCGACAGGAAGCCGTTCATCAACGGGACGCCGGCCATCGAGGCACTGGCCACCATGGCCAGGGTGGCGGTGTATGGCACCAGGCGGATCAGGCCACTGAGGCGGCGGATGTCACGCGTACCGCTTTCGTGGTCGATGATACCGGCGGCCATGAACAGGGAGGCTTTGAAGGTGGCATGGTTGAGAATGTGGAACACGGCGGCAACGGCCGCCAGCGGGCTGTTCAGGCCTAGCAGCAGGGTAATGAGGCCCAGGTGGCTGATGGTCGAATAGGCCAGCAGGCCCTTGAGGTCGTTCTGGAACATGGCGGCGAAAGCGCCGAGCAGCAGAGTGAGGGCGCCGGCGCCGCCGACGATCCAGAACCACTCATCGCTGCCCGACAGCACCGGCCAGAAGCGCGCCAGCAGGAACACGCCCGCCTTGACCATGGTGGCGGAGTGCAGATAGGCCGATACCGGGGTGGGCGCTGCCATGGCGTGGGGCAGCCAGAAATGGAAGGGGAACTGTGCGCTCTTGCTCAGGGCACCGATGAGGATCAGGGGCAGCAGCACCGGGTACAGCGCATGCTGGCGGATGGTGTCGCCGGCAGCCAGGACCTTGTCCAGGTCGTAGCTGCCGACCACATGGCCTAGCAGCAGGGCCCCTACCAACAGGCACAAACCGCCCGCGCCGGTGACCATCAGCGCCATGTAGGCGCCGCGGCGGGCGTCGGCGCGGTGGTGCCAGTAGCCGATGAGCAGGAAGGAGAACAGGCTGGTGAGTTCCCAGAAGAACACCAGCTGGATCAGGTTGCCGGAGATCACCAGGCCGAGCATGGCGCCCATGAAGGCCAGGAAGAAGGCGAAGAAACGCGGTACCGGGTCTTGCGGCGACATGTAGTAGCGGGCATACAGCGACACCAGCGTACCAATGCCCAGCACCAGCAACGAGAACAGCCAGGCAAAGCCGTCCATGCGCAGCACCAGGTTCAACCCCAGGCTGGGCAGCCACAGGAATTCTTCGCGAATTACGCCACCGTGGGCAATCTGAGGGTACAGAAGTGCTACCTGGACGGTACCGACCAGGGCTACGAGCCCGGCAAGAATGGACTCGGCGTTACGTGCGTTGTGCGGCAGCACGGCTGCCAGGCAACTGCCCACGAACGGCAGAAGCAGTAGCACTATCAAAGACATAGCGGCCTATTCTGGAGAAGTTTGCAAAGATCATACGTGCCGAGTGGATGATCACCAACACGCAAGCTGTCGCAGAATCCTACAAACAGGCTGTGACAAGCTGTTTTTTTATAACAGTTTTTTACAAAGCATAGTCGTAGTTGGCGGCTTTACAGCCCTGCCTGGCGCTCGCCTGAATTTTGCACGTCCCGTGCGGCATCGACTTCGCGCGGGCGGCGCACCTTGAGTTCGCTGACCACCACCGCGATCACGATCAGCAAGCCGCCAAGCAGCGCCACGCCCGGCAGGCGCTCGCCGGCTAGGCGCCCGACGATACCGGCCCACACCGGTTCACCGGCATAGATGAGGGTCGCGCGGGTGGGGGAGACCGACTTTTGCGCCCAGTTCATTGCCACCTGAATGACTGCGCTCATGGCGCCCAGGCCCACTGCGCTGGTCAGCAGCAGCCAGGAGAAGTCGGGGATGCGCTCCTGGGTCGGCACGATCATCAGGAACGCTAGCAGTGAAGCAGTCGCCAGCTGCACGACGGTGACCCGTCGCACATCGACCTGGCCTGCATAGCGGCTGATCAGGATGATTTCGCCTGCAATGGCCACCGCGCTGACCAAGGTGACCAGTTCGCCTTCGCTGAAGTGCAGGCTGCCGCCTTCGGGCCCGGCCAGCAGCATCAGGCCGATGAACGCCAGGCAAATGCCGATGCTGGGCATCAGGCCAGGCCGCCGGCCCAGCACCAGCCACTGCAGCAGCGGCACGAACGGCACGTAAAGTGCGGTGATGAACGCCGACTGGCTGCTGCTGATGGTTTGCAGGCCCATGGTCTGCAAGCCGTAGCCGAGCATGATCGACACACCGATCAGCATGCCGGCCTTCAGTTCGGTAAAGGTCAGCCCAGGCAGCGCTCGTGCCGACACCACGGCTA
This sequence comes from Pseudomonas sp. NBRC 111132, assembly GCF_001320565.1. NCBI lineage: Bacteria > Pseudomonadati > Pseudomonadota > Gammaproteobacteria > Pseudomonadales > Pseudomonadaceae > Pseudomonas > Pseudomonas sp. NBRC 111132. The sequence continues at coordinate 8,407 of NZ_BCBI01000039.1, read as the reverse complement.
CGAACAGCGCGGCTGCCGCAAAGCGCAGGCCGACGAAGAACATCGGGCCGCTGACGGTCATCACGTTGTGCACCAGCAGGAAGGTGCCGCCCCACAACATGGTGATGAACACCAGCACCAGTTCGGCCTTGCTCAGGCGAAAGGTAACGGTGGAGGTCGACTTGCTGCTGGGCTGGCTCATGGTCTTGCACACTCGGCGGGGGGCGGCGCACAATCGCCGCAAAAGTGGGCAGTATACTGCGCAATCTTGACCAGTGAGCAATATAGTGCACAAAGATTCTTTGCACCGGGCATCGGTGCTGCAACATGTCAGCCTCAATGTGCGCAGCCTGCGCAACGCTGCCGGAATGAGCCAGACGGCGCTTGCCGAGCGCTCCGGGGTCAGCCGCCGCATGCTGGTAGCGATCGAGGCGGGCGAGAAGAATGTCAGCTTGACCACCCTGGACTTGATCGCTGAAGCCTTGGGCGTGGCCTTCAGTACCCTGATCCAGGCGCCAGACCTGCGCGACCCCGGGCGCATCGAAGAGCTGGCCTGGGCTGGCGAACATCCGCAGAGCAGGGCGGTGTTGCTTGGCACCAGTGCGGCACGGCGCGAGGTGGAGCTGTGGGAGTGGACCCTCGCACCGGGCGAGTGCTATTCCAGCGAGGCTGATGCCGAAGGCTGGAGCGAGCAGATTTATGTGGCCGAAGGGCAATTGACGCTGATCATCGAAGATGTCGAGCATCGCTTGCAGGTGGGGCAGTTCCACGTGTTCCCCAGCAATTGCCGGTATGCCTACCGTAACGATGGCGCGGTGGCGGTGCGGTTTGTGCGCAATGTGGTGATTTGAGCTTGCAGCTTTAGGGGCTGCACAGCAGCCCCCAAAGCTCTCGAGCTGATCAATCTTTCAGCAGTTCTTCGGTCTTCACCACCTTGGCGTAGGCAAACGCCAACGCCGCCATCGCCGAATCATGCACCTGCGCCGCCGGCACCTGCTTGCCGTCGAATTCCAGTGGTAGGGTCGCGCAGGCATCGTGCGCCACGGTCACCGTATAGCCCAGATCTGCCGCGGCGCGGGTAGCGGCGTCGATGCACATGTGGCTCATGCTGCCGGCAATGGTCAGGGCCTCGACACCATGCCGGTCCAGCGTGTGCTCAAGCTCGGTGCCTAGGAAGGCATTGACCTTGTGCTTGAGCACCACCGGCTCGCCTTTTACCGGCGCGACCTTGGAGTGGATGGCCGCACCCTGCGAGCCTGGGGCGAAGAATGGCGCATCGGCGCTGTCGAACTCATGCCGCACGTGCACCACCAGGTCGCCACGCTGGCGCGCTGCTGCCAATAAGCGTGCAGCGTTGTCGGCCGCCTGGTCGGCGCCATCAAGTGTCCACTTGCCGCCCGGGAAGTAGTCGTTCTGGATGTCGATGATGATCAGTGCCTGCTTGCTCATGCTGCCTCCTGTGGCAGTAGTCGTGGATAGACGTTAGTTATAGGCTGTGTGCACTGACATGAGGATTGGCGCGAACGACACTATGCGGGCAAAAACTGACACCCCAGCCAGCCTGGACATCGGTCTGCTGCTGTACCCCGGCGTGCAGCGCGCCGCCGTGCATGGGCTGGCCGACCTGTTCCTGGTGGCCAACCGGGTTGCGGCCGAGCTGGGTGGCGTTGGGTTGCCGACTATTCGCGTCAGCTTCTGGCAGGCAGATGAATTGGGACGATTGCTGCCTGCCCCGGATAGCCCGGCTGATGCCGGGCTGGGCTTGCGCGTTTTGATCATTCCGCCGAGCCTGGAGTCGGCTCCGCAAGCCGAGCTGCTCGAACGTCACCGCGCGTTGCTGTGCCAACTGCACGTGCAGGGTACGGTGCTGGCGTCAGTATGTATCGGGGTGTTTTTCATTGCCGCCAGCGGCCTGCTGGACGGGCGCCCGGCCTGCACCCACTGGAACTATGTACAGGCGCTTGCACAGCGCTTCCCCAAGGTGCGGGTAGAGGCCCAGCAGCCGTTGCTGGATGACGGGGACATCGTGACCTCGGCCGGGCTCATGGCCTGGACCGACTTGGGCTTGCGCCTGCTGGAGCGCTTTCTGGGGGCTACGGTGGCACGGGAGACCGCCCGCTATCTGGCCGTCGATCCGGTCACGGCGACGCTGCCCGGGGCTGTATTCAGCCCGCGCCTGGATCACGGTGACGAGGCCGTGCTGAAAGTACAACACTGGTTGCAGGGCAATGGTGGGCAGGATGCCGACCTGGCCGCGATGGCTGCCTGCGCGGGGCTGGAGGCGCGGACCTTCTTGCGGCGATTTCGTGCTGCTACCGGGCTACGCCCGACCGAGTACTGCCAGCAGGTCAGGGTAGGGCGGGCGTGCCGTTTGCTGGAGTTTACCCGGCGCAACGTCGAACAGATCGCCTGGGGTGTGGGCTACCAGGATCCGGGCGCCTTTCGCAAGGTGTTCCAACGCGTCACCGGCTTTACCCCGAGCGACTATCGGCGGCGGTTTGCGGTGTCCGATCAGGGTATGTAGAAACCACTTGACCTTGACTTTGCTTGAGGTTTTACCCTGCTCGGCATCGCGCTGCATGCGTCCTTATCCAGGAGACCGTCGATGTCGGCAAACGCTCATGCCTTGTGGTTCACCCAGATGATCGAATATGAAGTGCCCAGCGTGTGCCAGCACGCACTGGCCCAGGCCCTGGTGGCGCGTAGCGAAGTGTTGGCCACGCGTTGCGAAGGCTTGCAGGGTGTGAGCATCCAGGCCAGTGACGATGGCAGCCGGGTGTTGCAGTACCTGCAATGGCAGTCACGCCAGGCCTGGGCGGAGGCGGCAGTGCACTTCGTCGAAGAATCGTTCCTTGACCTGCTGGGGCAGCATCAGGCCCGGGGCGTCAACTTCGCCGCCTACCAGGCCCTGCGCAGTCTGGTGCGCGGCACGGATGGCGGCCTGCATTGCCAGGTGGGCGAGCCTCATGCATACCAGGGTGCATAGTGCGGGTAGCGGTCCAGACGGGCACCGATGACCATTTCGCCGATCCATGCCGCCAGGATCGAGCTGTAGGCTTTCTGGCTTTCTTCGCTGGACAGTGCGTGGTCGGCGCCGTCGACAATGCGATGGGTGAGCGAGTGGGCACTGATGAACGCGGAGCGGTAGCTCATCAGTGTACTGTGCGGTACGTAGTCGTCCTGCTCGGACTCCACCAGCAGTACATCCCCGCTGAATTCGGCGCAGGCGGCCAGCGCGCGGTTGTCCGCCGGGCCGAGCGGGCGTCGGCGGTAGTCGTTCAGGCGTTGACGGTCGAGCGTTTGCTTGGGGCTGCCCCATTCATCGTCCCAATACATGGCAGGTACCCGCAGGGCCAGCCATCTGACTGACCGTTCGCGGGTCAGCAGGGTGGCCAGGTAACCGCCATAGCTGCTGCCGATGATGGCGATGGCGCTGCTATCGACGGCCGGGTGACTGACCAGTCGATCGTAGGCCGCCAGCAAGTCCTGCAAGTTTTGCTCACGCGTGACCGTGAGGCGCTGGCTCTCGGTTTTTTCGTGGCCGCGCAGGTCGAACGTCATGCACACGCAACCCAGCCCGGTAATATGCCGGGCGCGGGCGAGGTCGCGTTGCTGGCTGCCGCCCCAGCCGTGGACGAAGAGAATACCTGGCATCTTGCTGCCCGGGCTGACCAGGGTGCCGACGATACGATCATTTTCGACCTGCAGTTCAACGGTTTCACTCTGAATGGTCATGTTCGCGAATCCGCGCAAATTTGCTGAGTTGTCCGAGTTCACTGTCGTTTCCTTGGTAGAAGAGGGTGGCGTCAGTGGGCAGGTCGGGGGTGCCGAACACTTCATGGGTGGAGGCTCGCACCCGCTGTAATGCCGGGTCATCGGCAAAAGCCTGCAGGGCCAACAGCTCGGCGCTGCTGGCACCGCCCAGGCGCCAGGATTGTTCGAGTACGCCGCTGCGCAGGTGGCCCTGCGAATCGAGGCCGCGGGCGATGTCGTAGTTGCGCCGGGAGGCAATGAAACCAGGGAAGTGCTGCTCGGCAGCCTGCTCGTAGGTGATGGCCTGGTTGATGGCCAGTCGCAGGTGTTCTTCCATGGGGAGCTGGAGGAGTGCCTGGTAGTCGCCGCGTACCACCACCAGATCGGAACCTCCGTACACCTCGGTGCCTTGATGGTCGCGGGTCAGTTGTTGAGTGCCGTGATAGCTGCAGGTCAGGCCGGCGACGCGCACCTGGCCGACGCTGAAGGTTTGCACGTCGCTCAAGTCCTCTTCGAGTACTAGCCCCCACCGTGCCAACTGCTGGTCGTCCATGGCGGCCAGCAGGGGCTCCAGCGCGTCTGCCAGGGTGATGACTTGCTGCCCGCGCCCTGCGCAGGCCAACACGGGCTTGACCCGCACGGGGCCGTCGAGCAGCAGTAGCTGTGCAGCAGTGCGCGCATCGGCTTTGCTGAATACGGTATAGCCGCGCAGCAAGGCGTCACTGGCCTGCCGGGCGAAGTCATCGGTCCAGCCCGGCGGAAAACTGGCCCCGGCCGGTAGCGGGTGAGAGATCGCCTTGGTTGCCATGTAGGGCTGGTCGACCAGCCCGCCAAACAGATCCTGCTCGCTGCGGATACCTCTAGCGGCCTGACGTCTGGCGTCGATCAGGGTTTCGGTGGGCAGGTAGTAGTAGCCATCGACGGCGGTTGCTGAGGGGGTGGGTTTCACGTGCGGGCAGCCCAGCAGGCCGGCCAGGCCATCGGCAAGCTTGAGGTGCACGGCATGCTCATGTTCGGGGGTGTGATCGCGGGTATCGAGCAGCACCACGCCGGCTTTCGGTTCGCTGGCACTGGGCATGGTCATTTGCCTGTGTGCAATGAATGTACTGTGTGTGAAGCCGGTGCCTTGGGTAAGTTCAGCAAAACTGGATCGGTGGTCCAGGCCCAGCTGTAGGAAGTGTCCTGTTTGTGCAGCGGCGATTGCAGGGCTCTGGCGGCTGTTCCATTATCGGTGTATTGGATCAATTCTGATGTAACCGCAGGAGAGCGCATGAACGTCCAGACCACCCTTGAGCAAAGCGTGCCACAGCGACTGGCGCACGTGCGCGAGGCCATGGCGGCAGGGGGCATCGATGCCTTGCTGGTACCCTCGGCCGACCCTCATCTTTCCGAATACCTGCCCGGTCACTGGCAGGGGCGCCAGTGGCTGTCGGGGTTCCATGGCTCGGTCGGTACGCTGGTGGTCACCTCTGGGTTCGCCGGGCTGTGGGTCGATAGCCGCTACTGGGAGCAGGCGGATCACGAGCTGGCGGGCAGCGGCATCGAACTGATGAAACTGTTGCCAGGCAAGCCAGGGGCGCTGGAGTGGCTGGGTGATAACGTCAAGCCCAACGGTAGCGTCGCGGTAGATGGTGCGGTCATGGCCCTGGCTTCGGCGCGCCAGCTAGGTGAGCGGCTGAAGGCACGTGGGGCGCGGCTGGTGACCGACAAGGACCTGCTGGCCCAGGTCTGGGACGGGCGCCCGGCGCTCCCAGCCAACCCTGTGTACCAGCACTTGCCGCCACATGCCACGGTGAGCCGGGCGGAAAAGCTCGCGCAACTGCGCCAGGGCATCCAGGACAAGGGGGCCGACTGGCACTTTATCGCAACCCTCGATGACATTGCCTGGTTGTTCAACCTGCGCGGTAGCGATGTCTCCTACAACCCGGTTTTCCTGGCCTTTGCCTTGATCAACCAGCAGCAGGCCATTTTGTTCGTAGGCCAGGACAAGGTGGATGCGCACCTTCTCCAGGTGCTGGCGGTCGACGGCATCGAGGTGCGCGACTATAGCGAGGCAGGCAAGGCCCTTGCCGCTGTTGCGGCGGGTGGGCGGTTGCTGGTGGATCCTGCCCGTGTCACCTGCGGCCTGTTGGCCAACCTGGCGGCAGAGGTGGTGCTGGTCGAGGGGCTAAACCCCACCACGCTGAGCAAGTCCTGCAAAGGCGGCGATGACTTGGTGCATATCCGCCAGGTCATGGAGCAAGACGGCGCAGCCTTGTGCGAGTTCTTTGCCTGGTTCGAGGCGAACCTTGGGCGAGAGGTTGTCACTGAGCTTACAGTTGACGAGCAATTGAGTGCCGCACGTGCCCGGCGCCCGAATTTCGTGTCGCTGAGCTTCTCGACCATTGCCGCCTTCAATGGCAATGGCGCCATGCCGCATTACCGTGCCACCGAGCAGTCGCATGCGGTCATCGAAGGTGATGGCTTGCTGCTGATCGACTCGGGTGGGCAATACCTGGGCGGCACCACCGACATCACCCGCATGGTGCCAGTCGGTAACCCCAGCCATGCACAGAAGCAGGACTGCACGCGGGTACTGAAGGGCATGATTGCCCTATCGCGTGCCACGTTCCCGCGGGGGGTACTGTCGCCGTTGCTCGACGCTATCGCCCGGGCGCCGATCTGGGCTGACCAGGTCGACTATGGCCATGGCACCGGGCACGGGGTGGGCTACTTCATGAACGTACACGAAGGGCCGCAAGTAATTGCCTATCAGGCAGTGGCTGCACCGCAGACGGCGATGCAAGCGGGCATGATCAGCTCGATCGAGCCGGGTACGTACCGGCCGGGGCAGTGGGGGGTACGTATCGAGAACCTGGTGGTAAACCGCGAAGCGGGCAGGAGTGCGTTCGGCGATTTCCTGTGCTTCGAGACCTTGACCCTGTGCCCGATCGATACCCGCTGTCTGCTGCCCGCGCTGCTGGTAAAGGAAGAGGTGGAGTGGCTGAACGGCTATCATGCCAATGTGCGAGAGCGCCTTGCGCCTCTACTCAAGGGTGATGCACTGGCCTGGCTGGAGGCACGTACTGCGCCGCTGTAAGGCAAATGAAAAAGGGCAGCTTACGAGCTGCCCTTTTCACTACTTGCACATGACGATCATGCTGCGGCTGGTGTACCCCGCCGGGTTGATGCCGAACAAGTAGTCACCGGCCTCTTCATCGCTATCGCCCGAGCGTGCAATGACCCGGTAGCCCCGCGTGCTGCAGGAGCTTGCGGCCTTGCTGTAGCAATTATCCCACGAGGAGGAAAGGCCGGAGCAATTGATATGCAGGCCCTTTTTGCCCCTTTTGACCTCGGTCTTGGCTGTGGCGGCACATCCAGCAATAGCCAAGATGGCCAGGATGAGAAAAATACGTTTCATTCCTGTCCTTAAATGCAGGGCAAATCAGTTGTCACGCCCTGTCGTTATCGCTTCGGTTCTTCCTGAAACTTCCCCAGCTTCCGTGTTCGGTCCAGTAGATAGCGTAAAGATGATGATTCTGTGACAGCTTAATCAGCGAGGCGGGCCGCTACAATCATTAATCCTGTCTCAAATGAAAATATTTCTCATATCAGTCTGCCGCGATGGCCGGTTTGGACGTGTTGCGCATGGACAGGGTGGTGCCGACCGATGCGGTAATGATCGCCAGGATCGCCAGCCACTGTGTAACCGTCAGCACCTCGCCGAGGAACAGCAGGCCGGACAATGCGCCAAATGCCGGTTCGATGCTCATCAGAGTCCCGAAGGTGCGCGCCGGGATGCGCGTGAGGGCAACCATTTCCAAGCTGTAGGGCAGGGCGGTGGACAGCACTGCAACGGCCAGGGCCATCGGGATCACGGCAGGTGTGAGCAGTGCGCTACCAGCGTGGGCGATACCAATGGGGGCGACGAACAGGGCGGCGACTACCACCCCCAAGGCCGCACTCTGGATGCCGTGCTCTGCTCCCGCACGTTGCCCGAACAGGATATATAGGGCCCAGCACACACCCGCGCCCAGTGCATAGGCAGCGCCCAGTGAGTCGAGTGTCTGGCCGCTTTGGCCTGCCGGCAGCAATAGCAGCAAGCCGGCGATGGCCAGGGCAATCCATAGGAAGTCGATCGGTCGGCGCGAGGAGAAAATCGCCACGGCCAGTGGGCCGGTGAACTCCAGGGCCACGGCAATACCGATAGGCAGCGTTTGCAAGGCCATATAGAAGAGGAAGTTCATGCCACCCAGCGCCATGCCGTAGATGACCACGTTACGCAATGTGTTGGCGGTCATGCGTACCCGCCACGGGCGCAGTATAAGGAGCATGATGATGCTGGCGAAGATCAGGCGCAGGGTGGTGGTGCCTTGGGCGCCAATGATGGGAAACATGCTTTTGGCCAGGGAGGCCCCGGACTGAATCGATGCCATGGCGATTAGCAGCAGGCCGATCGGGAAAAGGGTAGCGGCCAGGCTGCGGGGTTGGGTGTTCATTTAGGTGCGGCGATCCTTGGGCGGGTGGGAGGTGAGCAATATAGTGCGCAATTGCAGGGGCGCGTGGTAGCCCTGAGGTGTTTGCAGCAGATATATTTCAAATCATTGAAATTAAAGGTTGACCTCCGTGAAGGCCGCCCTATAATGCGCACCACTCCAACGCGGTAGCGAAGTAAAGCTAGCCACCCTGTTGAGTC